>JBDTXF010000037.1:0-12228 GCA_040006355.1 Nocardioidaceae bacterium
TGCGAGCTGGTCCAGCACCTGTCGATCTTCGACTACGTGGTGGTGTCCGGGACGTTGGAGGACCGCGTGACGGAGTACGTCGACCACCTCCACGAGCACTTCACCGACCCGTGCGTGGTGCGAGACGGGGCCTACCGGCTGCCCGTGCGACCTGGCTACAGCGCGGAGATGAAGGCGGTCTCGGTCACGGAGTTCGCCTTCCCCCAGGGCCGGGCCTGGTCCGGGGACGCATCGGTCGCAGCAGTGGGTGCGTCGTGACGGTCATCGACGCACACCAGCACGTCTGGGACCTCACGCGCGCGTCGTACCCCTGGCTGGGGCCGCACCTCGCGGAGGTGAACCGGACCTTCGGGCTCGAGGACCTCAGGCCGCACCTGCGCCGGGCCGGTGTCGACCGCACCGTCCTGGTGCAGTCCGCGGACAACGCCGAGGACACCGCGCACATGCTGGAGGTCGCGGCCGGCCACCCTGAGGTCGCTGCGGTGGTGGCCTGGGTCCCGCTCGACCGCCCCGACGAGGCGGCGACGAGGCTCGACGCGCTGCGCCGCAACCCCTACGTGGTGGGCGTCCGCGCCCTGATCCACGACATGGCGGACCCCGACTGGGTGCTGCGTCCTGAGGTCGACGCCGGCCTCGGCGTGCTCGAGGAGGCCGGTGTCACCTTCGACTACGTCGCGGTGCTGCCACGCCATCTCGAGCACGTGCCGACCCTGTCCGAGCGGCACCCGGACCTCCGGATCGTGATCGACCACCTGGCCAAGCCACCGATCGGCGGCGCCGAGGTGGAGCCGTGGTGGTCGCTGATCGCGCAGGCGGCGGCCAACCCGCTGGTGCATGCGAAGGTGTCCGGTCTCTACCCCACCGACGACCCGCAGTCGTGGACCGTCGACGCGGTCCGGCCGTTCGTCGAGCGGGCGGTCGAGGTCTTCGGCGCCCGCCGGCTGATGTACGGCGGGGACTGGCCGATCTCGGTGATGGCGGGTGGCTACGACCGGGTGTGGGACGGGCTGTCCCAGGTCCTGGCCGACCTCGACGACACGGACCGGGCCAGGGTGCTGGGTGACACGGCCGCGGAGTTCTATGCGATCGACGAGCAGCTGCTGATCGGCAGGCCTGGATCCCCGACATGAACTGAAGCGGATCAGTAGACTCCTTCCCGTGTCCACCAGAGCGCCCGGACCGGGCCGCGCGGAGACCTCCGGCCGGGTCACCATCGCCGACATCGCCCGCGCGCTCGGGATCTCCAAGGCTGCGGTCTCCTACGCCCTGAACGGACAGCCCGGCGTGGGCGCCGACACCCGCAAGCGGGTGCTGGCCGCGGCCCAGGAGATGGGCTGGTACCCGAGCAGCAGCGCTCGTGCCCTCTCCGGTGCCGAGACCGGGGTGGTGGGTCTGGTGCTGTCCAGGCCCCCGGAGCTGCTGACCTTCGAGACCTTCTTCGTGCACATGCTCGCCGGCCTGGAGACGGTGCTCGCCGAACGTGGGTCGAGCCTGCTGCTGCGGGTCATCGGCGACCACCCGGAGGAGGAGGTCCGGACCTATCAGCGGTGGTGGGGGGAGCGTCGGGTCGACGGCGTGATCCTCCTCGACGAGCGGTTCCGCGACCAGCGGCTGGACCGCATCCGCGACCTGCGGATCCCGGCCGTGCTGTGTGGAGGTCCGTTGCGGGACTGGGACATGCCGGCTCTGTGGACCGACCACGGGGAGGATGCCGCCATCGTCGCGGACCACCTGCACGCCCTCGGGCACCGAAGGATCGCGCACATCAGCGGACCCGCCAACTTCGCCCACGAGCGTGCCCGGCGACGAGGGCTGCGCCGCGCGGCGGCCGGGCGCGGCATCGAGGTCGACACGATCGAAGGCGCCTACACGGGTCCTGCGGCGGCCGACCTGACCGCCGCCCTGCTCGCGCGACCTCGGGCCGAGCGGCCGACCGCCGTCGTCTACGGCAGCGACGTGATGGCCGCGTCCGGGCTCAGCGCGGTCCACGAGAGGGGGTTCGAGGTCCCGCGTGACCTGTCGGTGCTGAGCTGGGACGACTCCCAGCTGGCCACCTTGATGCGACCTGCGCTGACCGCCCTGCACCGCGACAACATGGCCTACGGTGCGCTCGCCGCCACCTGCCTGCTCGACCTCGTCCAGGGTCGCAACCGTGGACCGCTGCAGCTGGCCGCCTCCGTGCTGGTGGAACGGGACAGCACCGCGCCGCCCGGCGAGTGACCCAGATCACAGTTCGGTAACAGTCGCAGGACTCTGCACCAACTTAACCGGGTAAGTGTTTCGATGTCGAGCACGGCGGGCTCCGGCTCGCACCTGGACACTCCCGAGGAGAAGCGCTGTGAAGCTGCGACTGGCCACTGCTGGATTGGCGATCATGATGTTGAGCGCGACCGCTGCGTGCGGTGGAGGTGGGTCGAGCGCCTCGAGCGACGCCAAGACCCTCACCTACTGGGCCAGCAACCAGTCGCCCTCCCTGGCCGAGGACAAGACCAACCTGGCCCCGGTGCTGAAGAAGTTCGAGGCCCAGACCGGGGTGAAGGTGGACCTGCAGGTGATCGGCTGGCCGGACCTCTACAGCAAGATCCTGGCCGCGACCACCAGTGGCAAGGGACCCGACGTCCTCAACATCGGCAACACCTGGGCGCCGTCCCTGCAGGCCACCGGTGCGTTCCTGCCGTTCGGCAGCTCGGAGTTCACCGCGATAGGCGGCAAGGACAAGTTCGTCGACGCCGCCCTGAAGACCGGCGGCGCCGAAGGCAAGGACCCGACGTCGGTGCCCTACCTCGGGCTCGTCTACGGGCTCTACTACAACAAGCGGATGTTCGCCGACGCCGGTCTCAAGCCGCCGACGACCTGGCAGGAGCTCGTCGACGCGGCCAAGAAGCTCACCGACCCGGCCAAGGGCGTCTACGGGATGGCCATGGAGGGCGGCAGCTACACCGAGAGCGTGCACTTCGCCTTCATCTTCGGCATGCAGAACGGCGGAGAGCCCTTCGACGGCGCCGGCAAGCCGGACTTCACCAACCCGGGAATGGTCGCCGGCGTCAAGCAGTACGTCGACCTGATGGGCGAGCACAAGGTGGTCAACCCGAGCGCCGCGCAGTACAAGAACGGGCCCGAGGCCCCCGGTGACTTCGCCAAGGGCAAGGCCGCGATGCTGATGAGCCAGAACAACGCCGACAACACCCTGCAGGCCGACGGCATGAAGTCCAGCGAGTACGGCGTGGTCGCGATCCCGATGCCCGACCCGATGCCCAGCGGTGGCCAGACCGTCGCCAGCTTCGTCGCCGGGATCAACCTGTCGATCTTCAAGAACACCAAGAACAAGAGCGCTGCGCTCAAGTTCGTGAAGTTCATGACGAGCCAGCAGACCCAGCAGACGCTCGACAAGCCCTTCACCGCCCTGCCGGTGATCAAGAACGGCACCGTCAACTTCACCGACAGCGCCACCGAGGCCAAGGCGTTCCAGACGATCCTGAACACCCAGGCCGTCCCGCTCCCGCTGCTGCCCGCCGAGGCTGCCTACGAGACCAACGTCGGCAACGCGGTCAACACCCTGATCGCCCAGGCGGCCACCGGCAAGTCCGTCAGCGACGCCGACATCAAGGCCGCGCTGCAGGAGGCGCAGGACAAGATGGCCAGCGCCGGCTGATGACGCTCGAGGCCACACGACCCGCATCGGCCGCCGCCGGGAGCCCGGCACCTCGCAGGAGGTCCAGGCGGCGGCTGAGTCCTCGGCTCACGCCGTACCTCCTGGTGCTGCCGGCGGTCCTGCTGGAGCTGTTGATCCACATCGTCCCGATGCTGGTCGGCATCTGGATGAGCTTCGTCCAGCTGACCCAGTTCTACATCCGGGACTGGACCACGGCGCCGTGGGCGGGGTTCGGCAACTACCGGATCGCCCTCAACGCGGACAGCCCCATCGGGCGCGACCTGCTGCACTCCTTCACGATCACGATCGCCTACACGGTCATCGTGGTCGCGGTGGCGTGGTCGCTGGGGCTGTCAGCCGCGCTGGTGCTGCAGAGCCGCTTCCGCGGGCGCGGCCTGCTGCGGACGATGTTCCTGGTGCCCTACTCCCTGCCGATCTATGCCGGCGTCATCACCTGGAGCTTCATGTTCCAGCGCGACAACGGACTGATCAACCACGTGATCATCGACAACCTGCACCTCAGCGACAGCCCGTCGTTCTGGCTGCTCGGGAACAAGGCGTTCGTGTCGATGGCGATCGTGGCGATCTGGCGATCGTGGCCGTTCGCGTTCCTGATGCTGACCGCCGGCATGCAGTCGATCCCGACGGAGCTCTACGACGCCTCCGCCGTGGACGGCGCCGGGGTGTGGAAGCAGGCCAGGTACATCACCCTGGGGATGCTGCGTCCGGTCAACGTGGTGCTGGTGCTGATGCTGTTCCTCTGGACGTTCAACGACTTCAACACCCCGTTCGTGCTCTTCGGACCGACGGCTCCCAAGCAGGCGGACATCATCTCGATCCACATCTACTCGAACTCGTTCGTGAACTGGAACTTCGGCCTCGGCGCTGCGATGTCCGTGCTGCTGCTGATGTTCCTGCTCGTGGTCACGGGGCTGTGGCTCCTGCTCACCCGACGGAGGTCACACCATGCCTGAGGCACTCTCGTTCCGGATCTTCCGCTGGGTCACCGTCACCGTGCTCTCGGTGTTCACCCTGGTGCCGTTCTACGTGATGGTGACCAGCGCGCTGAAGCCGTTGGGCGACGTGCAGGGAGAGTTCCACTGGTGGCCCTCGCACATCACGTTCCGGCCGTTCGTCGACATCTGGAGCACCGTGCCGCTGGCGCGCTACTTCTTCAACAGCCTGTTGGTGTGCGTGCTGTCGACGACCTTCAGCGTGATCATCGCCATCTTCGCGGCGTACGCCGTCTCCCGCTACGTCTTCAAGGGCCGCAGCCTGTTCACGGGCACGGTGCTCTCGACGCAGATGTTCCCCGGCATCCTCTTCCTGCTGCCGCTCTTCCTGATCTTCGTCAACATCGACAACTCCCTCGGCGTCGGGGCGCTCTACCAGACCCGGCTCGGGCTGATCCTGACCTACCTCACCTTCACCCTGCCGTTCTCGATCTGGATGCTGGCGAGCTACCTCGACGGCATCCCGCGCGAGCTCGACGAGGCAGCGAAGGTGGACGGCAACGGGGACCTCGGCGCGCTCTTCCGGGTGGTGCTGCCGGCGGCGCGGCCCGGGGTGGTGGCGGTCGCGGTCTACGCCTTCATGACCGCGTGGGGCGAGATCCTGTTCGCCTCGGTGATGACCAACGACTCCACCAAGACGCTGTCGATCGGGCTGCAGTACTACTCGACCCAGATCAACGTCTACTGGAACCAGGTGATGGCGGCCTCGCTGGTGGTCAGCGTGCCGGTGGTGATCGGCTTCCTGCTGCTGCAGCGCTACCTCGTCGCCGGGCTCACGTCCGGGTCGGTCAAGTGAGCGGAGGACACCCGCGCCCGTTCGGCATGCTCGAGCGTGACGGGGCACCCCTGCTCTGGCTCGGCGTCAACTTCTGGTCTCGCACCGGCGGCCCGCTGATGTGGCGCTCGTACGACGGCGTAGTGGTCCGCGAGGAGCTCACCACGCTGCGCGACCACCGCCTGAACATGACGCGGTCCTTCTTCTACTGGCCGGACTTCATGCCCGAGCCGGACCGGGTCGAGGAGGTGCTCGTCGAGCGGTTCGCGGACTTCCTCGACGCCCACCGGGAGCTGGGCCTGACGACGGTGCCGACCTTCGTGGTCGGGCACATGTCGGGGGAGAACTGGGACCCGTCCTGGCGGGACGGGCGCGACCTCTACGGCGATGTCTGGCTGGTCGCGCGCCAGGCCTGGTTCATCCGCACCATGACCGAGCGTTTCGCCGCACACCCGGCCGTGAGCGGCTGGCTGATCAGCAACGAGATGCCGATCTACGGCAGGCGCAAGCCGCCGACCGAGACGGTCACGTCCTGGGCGGAGCTGGTCGTCCAGGCGGTCCGTGCCGGTGGCGGCACGCAGCCGACCTCGCTGGGTGACGGGGCGTGGGGGGTCGAGGTGACCGGCCGGCCCAACGGGTTCTCGCTGCGCGAGACCCGTGACCTGGTGGACTTCGTCGGGCCGCACGTCTATCCGATGGGCACCGACCGCGTCCGGCAGCACCTGCGGGCCGCGTTCGTCTGCGAGCTGGCTGCGGTCAGCGGCCGGCCGGTGGTGCTCGAGGAGTTCGGTCTCTCCAGCGACTTCGTGTCTCCGGAGGGCTCGGCGAGCTACTACCGCCAGGTCCTGCACACCTCGCTGCTCGCCGGGGCGACCGGCTGGGTGGCCTGGAACAACACCGACTACGACGCGCTGGCGGACCAGGACCCCTACCGGCACCACCCGTTCGAGATGCACTTCGGGGTGACCGACGCCGACGGGGCACCGAAGCCGCCGCTGCTCGAGCTGGCCGCCTTCGGCGAGCTGCTCGAGCGGGTCGAGGTGGGTCGGTGCACCCGGCAGCCGACACAGGTGGCGCTGGTGGTGTCGAGCTTCCTGGAGGGCGGCATCCCGTTCACCACGAAGGACGACGGCCCGTTCGTGCTCGACGCCCTGGAGCAGGCGCGCGTCGCGGCCCGCGAGGCCGACCTGCCGCCGGCGTTCGTGCGTGAGCGCGACGGGCTCGACTCGCTCGATGGAGGCTACCGGCTCTACCTCGTCCCCTCGGTGAAGCAGCTGACCGCCCCGAGCTGGCTGCGGCTGGAGGAGCTCGCAAGGTCCGGTGCCACGGTGTGGGTGTCCTACGCCGCGGGCCGGACCAAGAGCCAGCGGGGACCGTGGTGGACCCACACCACCAGCCTGTTCGGGGTGCGCAACGCCCTCACCTACGGCCTGGTGGACCGCATCGAGGACGACGAGGTCGAGCTCCGCTTCGTCGCGTCCCTCGGCGACCTCGCCCCCGGCGACGTGCTGCGCTTCCGGTCGGCAGGCAACGCCCATCTCCGTGCCTTCCTGCCGGTGGAGGTGCTCGACGGCGAGGTCGTGGCGGTCGACGCCCACGGCCGGCCGGCGATCATCCGCAAGGCCCACGGCGCAGGACAGGCGGTGCTCTCGACGTACCCGCTGGAGCATCTCGCCGCAGCCGGCCGAGAGGTCAACCCCGAGCCGACCTGGCGGATCTACCGCGCGCTCGCCCAGGACAGCGGGGCCGCTCCCGCGGTGACCGTCGACGACCCGCGCGTGCTGGTCGACGCCCTGGTGCACGAGGACGGCGGCCGGCTGGTCTGGCTGGTCAGCGAGCACGGCGTCGAGGTCGAGGCCCGGGTCCGCATCCCTGATGGCACCATCCTGCGGACGCTCGACGGTGAGCCCGTCTCGAGCCTCACCCTGCCTGCCTATGGCGTCGCCGTGCTGCGGCACTGCGACGCCGCCCTACGCACCACCGAGGAGACATCGTGACCTTCACCGCCGACGCACGAGAGGTCGAGCAGCCCGTGCTCTCGGCCGCCGAGACCGGGCTCCTGCTGCCCCCGGGCTTCGAGCTCGGCGTCTCGATGGCGTCCTACCAGATCGAGGGAGCGGTGCACGAGGACGGGCGGGGGACGTCGATCTGGGACACCTTCAGCCACACGCCCGGCCGGGTCGCGGGCGGGGACACTGGTGACGTGGCCTGCGACCACTACCACCGCTACCCCGAGGACGTCGCGCTGATGGCGGACCTGGGTGTGGACGCCTACCGGCTCTCGATCGCCTGGCCTCGGATCCAGCCCGACGGCCACGGACCGGCCCACGCAGCCGGCGTCGACTTCTACTCCCGCCTCGTCGACGAGCTGCTCGGCGCCGGCATCACCCCGGTCGCGACGATCTACCACTGGGACCTGCCGCAGGCGCTGGAGGACGCCGGCGGCTGGCCGGTGCGGGACACCGCCCTGCGCTTCGTGGACTACGCGCTGCTGCTCCAGGAGCATCTCGGCGACCGGGTGAAGCGCTGGATCACCCTCAACGAGCCCTACTGCTCCTCGATCGTGGGCTACGGCCAGGGCCGGCACGCGCCGGGGGTGCAGGACGCCGGCGCCGGCCTCGCCGCGGCCCACCACCTGCTGCTCGGCCACGGCCTCGCGGTCACCGCCCTGCGTGCGGCCGACCCGTCCGCGTCGTACGGCATCACGCTGAACCTCGAGCCGGTCTCGGCGACCAGCGACTCCGAGGAGGACCTGGCTGCCGCGGACCGCTCCCTGGTGCTGTCCAACCTGCTGTTCACCGACCCGGTGCTGGCCGGGACCTACCCGGACGCGGCTCGACGGATCTGGTCGGCGGCCGGCGACTTCTCGTTCCTGCGCGACGATGACCTCGAGGTCACCTCGGTCCCACTGGACTTCCTCGGCGTCAACTACTACTTCCCGGCCCGGGTGCACGCGGTGGCCTACGACGAGCCGGATCCCGCCCTGCGCCGGGTCGACGACCTCGGTGCGAAGTCCCCGCTCCAGCCCGGCGACGAGGTCACCGAGATGGGCTGGCCGGTCGACGCCGACGGGATCCGCCGGCTGCTGGTCTGGCTGCACGAGTCGTACCCCGGGGTCCCGCCGGTCTACATCACCGAGAACGGCCGGGCCTGCGCCGACCGGTCGCAGGGCGGTGTGGTCGAGGACCTCGACCGGATCAGCTACCTCGACGGACACCTGAGGGCGGTCGCGCAGGCGGTGGAGGCCGGGGTCGACGTGCAGGGCTACTTCTACTGGTCGCTGCTCGACAACTTCGAGTGGGCGGAGGGCTATGCGAAGCGCTTCGGCCTGGTGCACGTGGACTACGAGACCCAGGTGCGGACGCCGAAGGCGAGCTTCTCCTGGTACAGCGACGTGATCGCCGCCCGCCGCCCCTGACCCCCCACCCCACCCACCCCACCCCAATAGACCGTGACCGTATGCAGGTTACTGACCCCCCAGAACCTGCATACGGTCACGGACTATCGGGGTGTGGAGGGGTGAGACGATGGCGCGGTGACCGGGAGCGACACCACCACCGCCACCAGCACCGCCACGACCACCACCGTCGTCATCGCGTTCAGCGCCAACCTGGTGATCGCGGTGGCCAAGACGATCGTCGCGTTGGTCACCGGCTCCGCCTCGATGCTGGCCGAGAGCGCGCACTCCTGGGCCGACACCGGCAACGAGGTGCTGCTGTTCGTCGCGGACCGCCGCTCCCGTCGGGCCCCGGACGAGGCGCACCCGCTCGGGCACGGCCGGGAGGCGTACTTCTGGTCGCTCTTCGCCGCCCTCGGGCTGTTCACCGCGGGGTCGGTGGTCTCGGTATGGAACGGCGTGAGCAAGCTGTTCGAGAGCGACCCGGAGACGTCCTACCTCTGGGCGTACGTCGTGCTCGCGATCGCCGCTCTGCTGGAGGGCACGTCGTTCCTGCAGGCCTACCGGCAGACCCGGAGCGAGGCCCGACGGCTCGACCGCGACGTGCTGGAGCACGCCCTGGCGACCTCCGACCCGACCTTGCGCGCCGTGTTCGCGGAGGACGCCGCCGCCCTGGTCGGGCTGGCCATCGCGGCAGCCGGCATCTTGCTTCACCAGGTGACCGGCGACGCTGCCTACGACGCGGCCGGCTCGATCCTGGTCGGTGTGCTGCTCGGGGTGGTGGCCGTGGTGCTGATCAACCGCAACCGGCAGTTCCTCACCGGCCAGGCCAGTGACGCGCGCACCCGGGAAGGGATGCTGGTGCAGCTCCAGGGGATGGCCGAGATCGCGCGGGTGACCTACCTGCGGCTGGAGTTCGTCGGACCGCGGCAGCTCGTGCTGGTCGCCGCCGTCGACCTCGAGGGGGAGCATCGCGAGTCCCACGTGGCCTATGCGCTGCGCGACCTCGAGCACCGTCTGGAGAGGAACGACTACGTGATCGACGCTGTGCTGACGCTGTCGACCCCCGACGAGCCGAGCATCTAGGACGCTCAGACGCTGATCATCGACCCCATGGTGACGGTGCGGTCCAGCGGGAGACCGAAGTACTGCGCGGCGTCCGCGGAGATCTGCGAGGTGGCGACGAACAGCCGCTTGCGCCACCGGGTCATCCCCGGGGCGTCACCCGCGCGGAGCTCGATCGTGGACAGGAAGTACGACGCCTGGTCGACCTCGATCGGGCACTCGAGACCCTCCATGCTCGACGCCTGGCGGAGCACGCTTGGGATGTCGGGGTCCTGCATGTAGCCGAACCGGGCCGTGATGTGGGTGATGCCGTCGTCGGTGTAGCCCAGAGGGTCGAGGACCACGCGGTCCTCGTCGGGCACGTGCGGGACGGGCTGGGTCTCGATCGACACGATGACGACGTGCTCGTGCAGGATGTGGTTGTGCTCGACGTTGGCGCGCATCGCCAGCGGCGTCGTGGTCTTGCCACGGTTGAGGAACACGGCCGTGCCAGGGACCCGCTGCAGTGGCGGCTGCCGGTCGTGGAGCTGGTCGACGAACTCGCGCAGCGGTCCCTCGTCGCGCTCGCGCTGCGCGGTCACCAGAACCCGGCCGCGCTGCCAGGTGGTGAGCACCGTGAACACCACCAGGGCGATCAGCAACGGCAGCCAGGCGCCGTGGACCAGCTTGGTGAGGTTCGCTGCGAGGAACAGCAGCTCGACGGTGAGGAAGCCCGCGGCTGCGGCGAGCACCAGCCAGAGCGGCTTGCCCCACTGCCGGCGTACGACGTAGAAGAACAGCAGCGAGTTGATCACGATCGTCCCGGTGACCGCCATGCCGTAGGCGTAGGCGAGCGCGGAGGACGACCGGAAGGCGAACACCAGCGTGAGGACGGCCATCATCAGCACCCAGTTGATCCAGGGCACGTAGATCTGGCCGAAGGTCTTCTCCGAGGTGTGCGTGATGCGCAGCCTCGGGAGGTAGCCGAGCTGGACGGCCTGGTGAGCCACGGAGAAGGCGCCGGTGATGACCGCCTGGGCGGCGATCACGGTCGCCGCGGTGGCCAGCAGCACCATCGGCAGGCGTCCCCACTGCGGCACCAGCAGGAAGAACGGGCTGTCCACGGCGTTCTTCGGGTCGCCGAGCACGAGGGCGCCCTGACCGAGGTAGCTCAGGATGCAGGCCGGGAACACCAGCATCAGCCACGCCCGGGTGATCGCGGCGCGGCCGAAGTGGCCGAGATCGGCGTACAGCGCCTCGGCGCCGGTGATGGCCAGCACCACGGCGGCGAGCGCGAAGAATGCGGTGGTGAAGTGCCCGACCAGGAAGCCGAGGGCGTACGTCGGGAGCAGCGCCTTGAGCACCGAGGGGTTGTCGACGATGCCGGCGATGCCGCAGGTGCCGATGGCCACGAACCACAGCACCATCACCGGGCCGAAGACCTTGCCGACGCGGGCGGTGCCGAGCCGCTGGGTCGCGAACAGCACCACGATGATGGTCGCGGTGATCGGCACGATCAGGTGCTCGAGCGTCGGCTCCACGATCCTGAGTCCCTCGACGGCCGAGAGCACCGAGATGGCCGGGGTGATCATGCTGTCGCCGAAGAACAACGAGGCACCGAAGATCCCGAGCCCGGCCAGCAGCAGCTTCGTCCGGGGGCTGCCGATGACCCCCTGGCGCTGGATCAGGGTGATCAGCGCGAGGATGCCGCCCTCCCCGTCGTTGTCAGCGCGCAGCACGAGCAGGACGTACTTGAGGGTCACGATGATCGTCACCGACCAGAAGATCAGCGAGATGACGCCGTAGACGCTGGTCATGTTCGCCGAGACCGGGTGCGGGTCGGCCGGGTTGAAGACCGTCTGGATGGTGTAGAGCGGGCTGGTGCCGATGTCGCCGTAGACGACCCCGAGCGCGCCGAGGGTCAGCGCCGCCTGCGCAGGAGTGCGCGTCTTCGTCGGTCCGGCCACGGGACAAGTGTGCACACTCCAGACTGCGAGCAGCGGTGGTGGGTGCGAAGAGCCCGGTCGACGGGTGCCCTTCGCCCCTCGTCGCCCGGAGCGCGACGTGCTTGGCTGCGGCTATGGCCGACGGCACCGCGCTCCCCCGGACCGAAGCTCGTGTCGGGTGGTTCTTCCTGCTGGCCTACGGCTTCTCGTGGGCCTGGCTGCTGCCGCTGGCGTCCACCGGCGGGATCGTGAGGTCCGGGGACGGCTGGCCCACGCACCTGCCTGCACTGCTGGGTCCGCTGGCGGCGGCGTTCGTGGTGACGTCCCGTCGGACGAGCGGCCCCGGCGTCCGGGACCTCCTCGCCCGGATGGCCAGGTGGTGGGTCCCGCTGCGCTGGTGG
>JBDTXF010000038.1:0-12140 GCA_040006355.1 Nocardioidaceae bacterium
GCTCGCGTCCGGCGTACGGCGTGTTGCGCGAGAGCGAGGCGAGCTCGCTGGCGTCGACCACGTGGGAGAAGGCGGGGTCGTAGAGCAGCACGTTGGCCGGCTCACCCACCGCGAGCGGCCGACCGTGGCCGGAGAGCCGTCCGATCTGGGCAGGGCGCGTGGACATCCGCTGCGCAACGCCTGCCCAGTCCAGCAGCCCGGTGTCGACCATCGTCTGCTGGACGATCGAGAGCGCGGTCTCCAGGCCGAGCATCCCGAACGCCGCGGCCTGCCACTCGCAGTCCTTGTCCTCGTGCGGGTGCGGGGCGTGGTCGGTGGCCACCACGTCGATCGTCCCGTCTGCCAGCCCGGCTCGCAGGGCGTCGACGTCGATCGCCGAGCGCAGCGGCGGGTTCACCTTGTAGATCGGGTCGTACGTCGCGGCCAGCTCGTCGGTGAGCAGCAGGTGATGGGGGCACGCCTCGGCGGTCACGTTCCACCCCTTGCCCTTGGCCCAGCGGACGATCTCCACCGAGCCCGCGGTCGACACGTGGCAGACGTGCAGCCGAGAGTCCACGTGCGCGGCGAGCAGGCAGTCGCGCGCGATGATCGCCTCCTCGGCGACGGCGGGCCAGCCGCGCAGTCCGAGCCGTCCCGAGAGCTCGCCCTCGTTCATCTGGGCGTCCTCGGTGAGCCGCGGCTCCTGCGCGTGCTGGGCGATCACTCCGTCGAACGCCTTGACGTACTCCAGCGCGCGGCGCATCAGCACCGGGTCCGAGACGCACCTGCCGTCGTCGGAGAAGATCCGCACCCGGGCGGCGGAGTCCGCCATCGCACCGAGCTCGGCGAGCCGCTGACCCGCGAGCCCGACGGTGACCGCCCCGACCGGGAAGACGTCGCAGTAGCCGGCCTCGCGACCGAGCCGCCAGACCTGCTCCACGACCCCGGCGGTGTCCGCGACCGGGTCGGTGTTCGCCATCGCGTGCACCGCGGTGAAGCCGCCCTTCGCGGCCGCTCGGGTGCCGGTCTCGACGGTCTCCGCGTCCTCCCGGCCCGGCTCACGCAGGTGCGTGTGCAGGTCGACCAGTCCCGGCAGGGCGACCAGCCCCTCGGCGTCGACGACCACAGCGCCCTCGCTGGCGAGCCCGGTGCCCGTCTCGGCGATCAGCCCGTCCCTCAGGAGCAGGTCGGTGGGCTCGCCGCCGAGGACGGCGGCGTTCCTGACGAGGTAGGTGGTCACGCGTCTCCTCCAGGGTGTGCGTCCTCGGCTCCGCTGAGGGCTGGCTCGGACCCGCCGAGCAGGAGGTAGAGCACGGCCATCCGGACGGCCACCCCGTTGGTGACCTGCTCGACGATGACCGAGCGGTGCGAGTCGGCGACGTCCGCGGTGATCTCCATGCCGCGGATCATCGGGCCGGGGTGCATCACGATCGTGTGGTCCTGGAGCCTGGCCATCCGGCGTCCGTCGAGCCCGTAGCGGCGGCTGTACTCCCGCACCGTCGGGAAGAACGACGCGTTCATCCGCTCCTGCTGGACCCGCAGCATCATCACCACGTCAGCCTTCGGGAGCACCGCGTCGAGGTCGTAGGACGTCTCCACGTCCCAGCCTCCGATCCCGACCGGCAGGAGCGTCGGCGGCGCGACCAGGGTGACCTCCGCGCCGAGGGTCTTCAGCAGCAGCGCGTTGGAGCGGGCCACCCGACTGTGCAGCACGTCGCCGACGATGGCGACCCGACGACCGTCGAGGTTGCCCAGGTGCCGCCACATGGTGAAGGCGTCGAGCAGTGCCTGCGTCGGGTGCTCGTGGGTGCCGTCCCCGGCGTTGACCACGCTGCTGCGCGACCAGCCCGCGTTGGCCAGCAGGTGCGGTGCCCCGGATGCCCAGTGGCGTACGACGACCGCGTCGGCGCCCATCGCCTCCAGGGTGAGCGAGGTGTCCTTCAGGCTCTCGCCCTTGCTCAGGCTGGACCCCTTGGCGGAGAAGTTGATGACGTCGGCGGACAGCCGCTTGGCCGCGGCCTCGAAGGAGATCCGGGTGCGCGTGCTGTCCTCGAAGAAGAGGTTCACCACGGTGCGTCCGCGCAGCGCCGGCAGCTTCTTGATCGGCCGGTCGGCCAGCGACCGCATCTCCTCGGCGGTCTCGAGGACCAGCTCGGCGTCCGCGCGGGTCAGGTCGCCGGCACTCAGCAGGTGCCGCATCATCGCCGGTCCTCCCCTCGCCCCGCCGGGCCTGCCGGGGCCAGGCCGGAGATGGTGACGCCGTCCCGGCCGTCGAACTCGGAGAGTCGCACCGCGACCGTCTCGACGAGCGAGGTGGGCAGGTTCTTGCCCACGAAGTCGGCGCGGATCGGCAGCTCGCGGTGTCCGCGGTCGACCAGCACCGCGAGCCGGACCGCCTTCGGGCGACCCACGTCGGTGATCGCGTCGAGAGCGGCCCGGATGGTGCGACCCGAGAACAGCACGTCGTCGACGAGCACCACCACCGAGCCGTCCAGCCCGCCGTGCGGGATCTCGGTGGGCAGCAGGGTGCGGGCCGGGCGCATCCGCAGGTCGTCGCGGTACATCGTCACGTCAAGAGAGCCCACGGGGACCTCGACGCCCTCGACGGAGGCCATCTTGGCCGCGATCCGCTGTGCGAGCGGGACCCCGCGGGAGGGGATGCCGAGCAGGACCAGGTCGGCGGCGCCCTTGTTGCGCTCGAGGATCTCGTGCGCGATGCGGGTCAGGGCCCGGGAGATGTCGTGCTCGTCGAGGACGGTGCGACCCGCGGGAACGGCCGACGAAGAGGCGTCCGTGGACGGGTCGGTGGACCCGGGAGACGCTGGGTGCGCAGGCACGTGCGGCGAACCTCCTTCTCCGCCTCACCGGACGGCTCGTTAAAGGATGTCGATCATGGGCGAGACTACCAGCGCCCCGGACCCCGGCCCGCGCAGGCTCAGCCCTCGTCGGGGACCACGTCGAGGAGCACCTTGCCGACCACGTTGTCCTCGACCGCGGCGTGTGCCTCGGTGGCCGCCTCGAGCGGGAAGTGGTGGAGCGGGAGCCCCGCGTCCTCGCCGACCTTCACGGCCCCGTCGAGCACGGCCGCGGAGACGTCCTCGAGCGCCCGAGCACGCCAGGTGTCGGGGGCGTTGTAGACCAGCACGAACTGCCAGCGCACGTTGGGCACCATCGACGGCCGCACCGGCAGCTCCACCAGGCTGCCGCCGTTGTTCGCATAGACCGCCACCGAGCCGTGGAGGGCGAGCACCTCCACGTCGAGGGCCGCGTTCAGCGCGGGCGAGACCTCCACGATCGTGTGCACCCCGTCGGGCGCGATCGCCAGCACCTCCTGTGCGACGGGCTGGCTGGTGTAGTCGATGACGTGGTCGGCACCGGCCCGTGCTGCGAGGGAGGCCTTGCTCGCGCTGCTGACCGTGGTGATCACCGTGGCGTCGGACCAGCGCGCCAGCTGGATCGCGGCGTTCCCGACGGCGCCGGCACCCCCCGCCACCAGCACCGTCCGGCCGGACATGGTGCCGGGGCCGAGGCGGACCGGCCCGTCCTCGGTCACCGTGAGGCACCGGTGGGCGGTCAGGAAGGGCACCCCGAGGCCGGCGCCGAGGTCGTAGGACGCCCCGTCGGGCAGCGGCACCACGTGTCGCGCGGGCACCACGGCGTACTCCTGGGCGGTGCCGCCCGACGGACGGAGATGGGCGGCCTCCCAGACCCACACCCGCCGGTCGAGCAACCCCGCGTCGACGCCCTCGCCGACGGCGTCGACGACCCCGGCGCCGTCCTGCCCGGGGACCTGCCCGGGGTCCACGGGCATGCCGGGGCGCTCGCCGTGCCGGGACTTCCAGTCGGTCGGGTTGACCCCGGAGCGGTGGATGCGGACGCGCACATCCCCCGGTCCGGGCCCGGGCACCGGCCGGTTCACGAGGGTCAGCACGTCGGGGGGCCCGGTCACGGAGTACTCGATGGCTCGCACGGCCACGACGCTATCTCGCCGCGTCACCGATCGGGGCTGGTCAGCCGGCGAACTCGCGGACCGGCCGCCCGCGCACCCCGACCGCGGCGGCGAACACCGAGCCGGCGAGCGGGTCGTCGCCCGGCTCGAGGTTCTCGCGCGAGGTGGTGATGAACAGCCGGTCCAGGTCGTCGCCGCCGAACGTGCAGGCGGTCACCTGCCGGGCCTCGACCTCGACGACCGCGTCCAGGGCGCCGTCGGGGGTGTAGCGGTGCACCGCACCGCCGCCGAACAGGGCCGTCCACACGCCTCCTTCGGCGTCCACGGTGAGCCCGTCGGGGGAGTCGTCGCCCAGGTCCGCGAACCGTCGTCGTGCCGTCAGCCCGTCCACCGGGTCGTCGTCGAACTCGCTGATCTGGTGGGTCGCGGTGTCGTTGTAGTAGGCGCGGGTGCCGTCCGGGCTCCACTCGAGACCGTTGGAGACCGTCACGTCCGAGAGCACGACGTGCACCGAGAGGTCCGGGTCCAGGCGGTAGAGCGACCCCGCGCCGGGGGTCTGGTCATAGGCCATCGACCCGCAGTAGAACCGTCCCCGTGGGTCGCAGCCGCCCTCGTTCATCCGCCGCGCGCCCTCGGACCACACCTCGTCGAGCACGGTCAGGCTGCCGTCCCGCTCCTCGAGCACGAACCCGCGCTCGACCCCGATCACCGCCCCGCCACCGCGGCGCGGGCGCACCACGGCCGCCACCGAGCCGACGTGCCGGCGGTCGACGCCCCCGTCGTCGCGCAGGCTCAGGACGTCGCCGGCGAGCATGTCGACGAGGCGGAGCCCACCCCATGACGGGGACCACACCGGTCCCTCACCGTGGTAGGCGATGCTCGCGGTGACCTGCTCCGCTCGCATCCTCAGACCAGCTTCGCGAGCGCGTCCTCGACGGCCCGGTGGAAGGTGGGGTAGGCGTAGATCATCGACCGCAGCGTGTCGGTGGGGATCTCGGCGTGCACGGCGGTGACCAGCATCGAGAGCACCTCGCCACCCGACGGCCCGACGGCGGTCGCCCCGACGAGCACACCGCGGTCGGCGTCCTCGACGAGCTTGATCATCCCCTCGGCTCCGTGGATCCAGCCACGGGTCGACGAGGCGAGGTCCGTCGTCCCGACGCGCACGGTGAGCCCGGCCGCGCGCGCCTGCTTCTCGGTCATCCCGACGCCTCCGACCTCGGGATCGGTGAAGGTGACGTGCGGCACCGCGTGGTAGGCCGCCTCGGGGCCGTCCTGGCCGAGGATGTCGCGCACCGCGATGGCGCCCTGGTACATCGACATGTGCGTGAACGCGCCCTTGCCGGTGATGTCACCGATCGCCCACAGGCCGTCGCCCGCACGCATGCGCGGGTCCACCTCGACCGCGTGCGCCGACGGGTCGAGCCCGACGGACTCCAGCCCGAGGTCGGCGAGGTTCGGCCGGCGGCCGGCCGCGACCAGCAGCTTGTCGGCGTTCAGCGTCTGGTCGCCGACCTGGACGGTGAACTGCCCCTCGGCGTACGCCACGGACGAGATCTCGACGTCGGTCAGCAGCTGGACACCCTCACGGGCGAACACGTCGGAGACGATCCTGCTGGCCTCCGGCTCCTCCGGGCCGAGGATCCGCTCACCGGCCTCGAGCACCGTCACGTGCACCCCGAACCGGGCGAAGACCTGCACCATCTCGGCGCCGATCGGCCCGCCGCCGATGACGATCAGGGAGCCGGGCAGCTCCTCGAGCCGCACGGCGTCACGGTTGGTCCAGTACGGCGTGTCCGCGAGCCCGTCGATGGGCGGCGCAGACGGCTCGGTGCCGGTGTTCAGCACCACACCCCGCGTCGCGGTGTACGTCGTGCCGTCCACCTCGACCTGGCGGGGGCCGGTCAGCCGCGCCGACCCACGGACGAAGGTCACGCCGGCCTTCTCCAGCCGCTCCACGGCCGCCTGGTCGTCCCAGTCGGTGGTGGCCTCGTCGCGGATCCGGGTGTGCACGGGCGTCCAGTCCGACACCACGGTGCTCGCACCGGCGAAGTCGGGGATGCGCCGTCCCTCGGCGAGCACGTCGGACCCGCGGATCATCATCTTGCTCGGGACGCAGCCGAAGTAGGGGCACTCGCCCCCGACCAGTCGACGGTCGACGCCCAGGACGCTCAGGCCCGCCTCCGCGAGCTGGGTCGCCACCGACTCACCGCCGGGACCGAGCCCGACGACGACGACATCCACCTCAGTCTGTGCACTCATGGCGTCAGCCTGCCATGCCTGCGCAACGCCCGGGAGACGCAGACCGTCACCGCCCGGGCGCCCTCTAGGGTTCCGGCATGGCCCACGGAACCCACGACCACGCCGACGACCCCCGCAACGCCGAGATCCGGATCTGGGTCAACGGCGACCTGCTGCCGCGCGAGCGGGCCGTGGTGTCGGTCTTCGACGCAGGCTTCGTGCTCGGCGACGGGGTCTGGGAGGGGCTGCGGGTGCGCGGCGGCCACCCGGCGTTCCTGGACAGCCACCTCGACCGGCTCTACGAGGGCGCGCGGGCCATCCTGATGGACGTCGGGCTGACGCGTGCCGAGCTCACCGCGGCGATCTACGCCACCCTGCAGGCCAACGACATGACCGACGGCGTGCACGTGCGCCTGATGGTGACGCGAGGGGTGAAGGCGACGCCCTACCAGGACCCGCGGGTCACCGTCGGTCCGGCCACGGTCGTCATCATCGCCGAGCACAAGGAGGCGATGCCCGCCACCGTCACCGACGGCATCACGCTGTTCACCACGCACGTGCGCCGGGCCTACCCCGACACCCTCGACCCCAGGATCAACTCGCACAGCAAGCTCAACGACATCACCGCCTGCATCCAGGCCTACACCGCCGGCGCCGACGAGGCTCTGATGCTCGACCCCCACGGCTTCGTCGCGACCTGCAACAGCACGCACTTCTTCGTGGTCAAGGGCACCCCGGACCACCCGGAGGTGTGGACCTCCGACGGCCGGTTCTGCCTCGGCGGCATCACCCGCGGCAACGTGCTGCGGATGTGCCACGACGGCGGCATCACGGCACGCGAGACGACGTTCAGCCTGACCGACGTCTACAGCGCTCGCGAGGCCTTCGTCACCGGGACGTTCGCGGGCGTCGTACCCGTGCGGACGGTGGACGGGCGCACCATCGGCACCGGTGCCCGCGGGCCGGTCGTGGAGCGGCTCCAGCAGATGTATGTCGACCTCGTCGACGCCGACGTCGCGGGACGCTCGGCGCCATGACCACCCCGGTGCGGCTGGCGGTGTGGAGCGGGCCGCGCAACCTGAGCACGGCCATGATGCGGGCGTGGGAGAACCGCGACGACTGCGTGGTGGTGGACGAGCCGCTCTATGCCTCCTACCTCGCCCGCACCGGCATCGACCACCCCGGCCGCGACGACGTGCTCGCCGCGCAGGCCACCGACCCGGCCGAGGCGGTGCGCGCGCTGCTCGACCCGGTGCCCGACGGGGTGCGCGTGCACTACGCCAAGCACATGGCGCACCACCTCGCCGAGGACGCGGACCTGGGGTGGACCGCGGCCTTCCGCAACGTGCTGCTGGTCCGGGACCCGGCGGAGGTCGTCGCGTCCTACGTCCGGTCCCGCGAGGCCTGCGAGCCGGCCGACCTCGGGCTGCTGCAGCAGCTGCGGCTGCTCGAGACCTGGGAGGCCACGCCGCCGGTCCTCGACGCCGGTGACTTCCTGCGCGACCCCGAGGCGCACCTGCGCTGGCTGTGCGACTGGCTGGACGTGCCCTTCACCGCGGCCATGCTGTCCTGGCCGCCCGGCCCCCGCGCCTCCGACGGCGTCTGGGCGCCGCACTGGTACGCCGCCGTCCACCGCTCCACCGGCTTCGAGCCCTGGCGCCCCCGCGAGGTGCACCTCTCGCCCCACGACGCCGAGGTCGTCGAGGCCTGCCGCCCGGCGTACGAGACTCTGCACGCCCTCCGCCTGCGCCCCTGACCCCGCCGAGGCGCGCGTTGCTGCGCCCCTGACCCCGTCGAGGCGCGTGTTCCTGCTTGGTATGACCCGCAGGAACGCGCGCCTCGGCGGGAAGAGGGGGCGCAGCAAACAGGACAGGAAGTGACCGGAATCCATTCTAGAGTGGGTGCAGAGGTGACCGGAGGGCCGGTGACCCGCAGCGGAAGGCACCTGCCATGGACTGGAAGATCGAGCTCGTCCCCCTGTCGGTCAGCGACGTGGACCGCGCCGTGGAGTTCTACGGCTCGACCGTCGGCTGGACCGTCGACTTCGACCGGGTGGTCCAGGAGGGCCTGCGGTTCGTGCAGGTCACGCCCCCGGGGTCGGCCTGCTCGATCTGCTTCGGGGTCGGCCTCGGGATGCTCCCGGACGGCCAGCAGCAGATGATCCAGGTCGTCGTCGCCGATGCCGACGAGGCCCTCGAGCAGCTGCGCTCGCGGGGCGTGGACGCCGCGGGCGTCGACGAGCAGCCGTGGGGCCGCTTCGTCACCTTCGCCGACCCGGACGGCAACCGGTGGACGCTCCAGCAGCTGCCGGTCCGCTCCTGAGGCCGCCGGGTCAGGCGCTCAGAGCGGGCTTGTTGCGGATGATGCTGCCGAGCACGCCGTTGACGAAGCTCGGGGAGTCGTCGGTCGACAGGTCACGCACCAGCGCCATCGCCTCGCTCACCGCGACCGCGTCGGGCACCCCGTCAACGTACAGGATCTCGTAGATCCCGATCCGCAGCGCGTTGCGGTCGACCGCCGGCATCCGCTCCAGCGACCAGCCCTGGGCGTAGGTCGAGACCAGCTCGTCGAGGCGGGCCTGCTCGTCGCGGACGCCGCGGATCAGCTCGACGGTGTAGTCGTTGACCGGCGGCTCGGCGGCGATCACCCGCTCGTCGAGGGTGGCCCCCAGCGGCAGCCCGCGGACCTCGCACTCGAAGAGGATGTCGAGCGCCCGCTTGCGGGCCTTCGACCGGGCAGCCATCAGCCTCGTCCCGTCACTGGGAGACGCGGCCGAGGTAGCTGCTGTCGCGGGTGTCGACCTTGATCTTCTCCCCGGTGACGATGAACAGGGGCACGTTGATCGTGTGCCCGGTCTCCAGGGTGGCGGGCTTGGTGCCACCGGTGGACCGGTCGCCCTGCAGGCCCGGCTCGGTGTACTCCACGACCAGCTCGACGGAGGCGGGCAGCTCGATGTAGAGGACCCGGTCCTCGTTGGTCGCCACCATCGCGTCCTGGTTCTCGAGCAGGAACGCCTTCGCGTCGCCGACGATCTCCGGCGGCACCTCGAGCTGCTCGAAGGTGGAGGAGTCCATGAAGACATACGACACGCCGTCGTTGTAGAGGTACTGCATGGTCCGCTTGTCGACGTTGGCGACCTCTACCTTGACGTCGGCGTTGAAGGTCTTGTCGACGGTCTTGCCGGACTCGATGTTCTTCAGCTTGGTGCGCATGACGGCGCCGCCCTTGCCGGGCTTGTGGTGCTGGAACCAGATGACGGACCACAGCTGCCCGTCGAGGTTGAGAACCATGCCGTTCTTGAGGTCGTTGGTCGATGCCATGCGCAGGTGTGCCTTGTCTGTTGCGGGGGCTGGTGTCGAGCGCACGTCAGCGTACGACGCGACAGCCGAGTCTAGGCGAGGCGGCCGGTGTTGGCCGCATCACGCTCGGCCGCGGGCCAGCGTCTCGAGGGCCAGACGGTAGCCGTCGACGCCCTGGCCGACGATCACCTGCGCCGCGTGGGGGCTGACCAGCGAGGTGTGCCGGAACGCCTCGGGCCGCTGCCCCGGGTCGGAGATGTGCACCTCCACCAGCGGAGCGACCAGCTGGGCGCAGGCGTCGTAGAGAGCGTAGGAGCAGTGCGTCCACGCAGCGGCGTTCAGCACGACCGGCGTCTCCGCGTCCGCCGCGTCGTTGAGCCAGTCGAGCAGCACGCCCTCGTGGTTGGTCTGGCGGACCTCGACCTCCAGCCCGAGGTCACGACCCCAGCGCTCGCAGAGCAGCACCAGGTCCGCGTGGGTCGTGCTGCCGTAGATCTCCGGTTGCCGGCGGCCCAGCCGGCCGAGGTTGGGACCGTTGAGCACCAGCACCGGACGACCGGTCACCGGTGCCTCACCGGGACACCTCGGCGAAGGCCGCGAGCAGCAGCGACGGGTCGGGCGCGGTCAGGATCCCCGGGCGGGAGAGGCCGTCGAGCACCACGAACCGGAGCTGGTCGCCGCGGGTCTTCTTGTCCACCCTCATCGCGTCGTGCAGGGCCGACCAGTCCGCGCCGCGGTAGGTCGTCGGGAGCCCGACCAGCTCGAGGACCGACCGGTGCCGCTCGGCGGTCGCCTCGTCCAGCCGTCCCGCGAGGCGGGCCAGCTCGGCGACGAACATCATCCCGATCGCCACCGCCGCGCCGTGCCGGAAGGTGTAGCGCTCGGCGCGCTCGATGGCGTGCCCCAGCGTGTGGCCGTAGTTCAGCACCTCGCGGCCGGGGTGGCCGTCGGCGCCGCCGGTCTCGCGGAGGTCCGCGACCACCACGTCGACCTTGACCCGGATGGCCCGCTCGACCAGCTCGCGCAGCAGCTCCGAGTCCGGCACCACCGCCGCGATCGGGTCGGCCTCGACGAGCTCCAGGATCGCCGGGTCGGCGACGAAGCCGCACTTGACCACCTCGGCGAGGCCGCTGATCAGCTCGTTGCGCGGCAGCGTCGCGAGGGTGGCCAGGTCGCACAGCACCCCGGCGGGCTCGTGGAAGGCGCCGACCAGGTTCTTGCCCTCGGTCGTGTTCATCCCGGTCTTGCCGCCCACCGCGGCGTCGACCATCCCCAGCAGCGTGGTCGGCATGTGGACGACCTTCACCCCGCGCAGCCAGGTGGCGGCCACGAAGCCGCCCATGTCGGTGGTCGACCCGCCGCCCACGGTCACCACGGCGTCGCTGCGGGTGAACCCGGTCTGGCCCAGCACCTGCCAGCAGAACGACGCGACGGGGGCCAGCTTGGCCTCCTCGCCGTCCGGGATCTCGATGCCGTGCGCGTCGTAGCCCTGCGCGGCGAGGTCCTCGCGGATCGCCTCGCCGGTGGCGGCCAGCGCTCGCGGGTGGATCACCGCGACACGGCGTACGCCCTCGCCGAGCATCGCGGGCAGCTCGGCGAGCAGCCCGGTCCCGACCACCACGTCGTACGGCGCGGCGCCACCGACGTGCAGGACGGTCGACCCGGCGCTCATGCCGTGCCTCCGCCTGCGGTCGCGAGGCCCTCGTGCTCCTCGACGAGCCGCGCCACCTCGTCGGCGACATCCTCGGGGGTCCGGCCGTCGGTCTCGACGGTGATCTGCGCGACCGAGGCGTAGACCGGGTGCCGCTCGTCGAGCAGCCCCTTGATCCGGGAGCGCACGTTGCCGAGCAGCAGCGGACGGCCCACCCCGAGCCCCACCCGCTTGACCGCGTCGGTCAGGCCCACCTGGAGGAACACCACCCGGTGGCCGCTCAGGTCCGCACGGGTGTCGGCGTCGAGCACCGAGCCACCGCCCAGCGCGAGCACACCGGGGTGCGCGGCCAGGGCCGCGGCGACGGCCGCCCGCTCGAGGGTCCGGAAGTGGTCCTCGCCGTCGTCGACGAAGATCTCGGAGATCGCCTTCCCGGCGATCGCCTCGACGTCGTGGTCGGTGTCGCGCACGCCGAGGCCCCACCGGCCGGCCAGCAGCCCCGCGACCGTCGTCTTGCCGGCCCCCATCGGCCCGACCAGGACCACCCGGGGCCGGGTGCCCGGCTTGGAGGCGCTCATGCGAACCTCAGCGAGGAGAGGTAGCCCTCGACGTTGCGGCGGGTCTCCCCCACCGAGTCGCCGCCGAACTTCTCCAGCACGACGTCGGCGAGCACCAGCGCGACCATCGCCTCCGCGACGATGCCGGCCGCGGGGACCGCGCACACGTCGGAGCGCTGGTGGTTGGCGACGGCTGCCTCGCCGGTGGCGACGTCGATCGTGCGCAGCGCCCGCGGGACGGTGGCGATCGGCTTCATCGCGGCCCGCACCCGCAGCGTCTCCCCGGTGGACATGCCGCCCTCGGTCCCGCCGGAGCGTCCCGACGTGCGACGGATGCCGTCGGCGGTGTTTACGATCTCGTCGTGGGCCTTCGACCCGGGGTCGGCCGCCAGCGCGAAGCCGTCACCGACCTCGACGCCCTTGATCGCCTGGATGCCCATCAGGGCGCCGGCCAGCCGGGCGTC
>JBDTXF010000039.1:0-12103 GCA_040006355.1 Nocardioidaceae bacterium
GATCCTGCGCGACGTGCTGCGCTGGAAGGCCGCCGAGGTCGCCGAGGCGCTCGAGTCGACGACCGCCTCGGTGAACAGCGCGCTCCAGCGGGCGCACGCCACGCTGGAGAGGGCGAACCTCTCCGAGGACACCGTCTCCGAGCCGACGCCCGAGCAGGCAGCGATGCTCGAGCGCTACGTGCAGGCCTTCTGGGACAAGGACATCGCCGCGATCGTGTCGATGCTGACCAGGGACGCGATCTGGGAGATGCCGCCCTACACCGGCTGGTACCAGGGCGCCGAGAACATCGGCACCCTGATCGCCACCCAGTGCCCGGGCGGCCGCCACGACATGCGGATGGTCCCGACGCGGGCCAACGGGCAGCCGGCGTACGGCCTCTACATGCGCGGTGAGGACGACGTCTTCCGTCCCTTCCACCTCCAGGTGCTCACCATCGGCGCCGACGGCGTCGAGCACGTGGGTGCGTTCTTCGGGGCCGCGGTCTTCGAGACCTTCGGCCTGCCGGCCCAGCTCCCAGCCGAGCTCCCGGCCGGTCAGCCACTCGACGCCGTCCACGCGTGACTCCGCGATGTCCTCGCCCCCGGCCCGGGCCTGGATGCCGCCGGGCCGCGGGCCGGTGGACGGGCCGGCGCTGCTCGAACGCGCGGTCGGCTACACCCGCACCGCGCTCCAGCTCGTCGCGACCGCGGACCTGTCCGTCGGCACGCCCTGTCCGGGCTGGGACCTGCTGACCCTGCTGCGGCACATGGACGACTCCCTGGCCGCCTTCACCGACGCCGCGGAGATCGGGTACGTCGACCTGGTGCCGGTCCGCGGCGACCGGGATCCGCGAGGGGCCGGGTCGCTGCTGGTCGACCGGCTGAAGGTCAGGGCGTGCGCGGCGCTCGCCGCCTGGGCGGAGCACCCTGGCAGCGAGGTCTCGGTGGCCGGCCGCAGCCTGCACTCCGACCTGCTCGCGGCCGCAGGCTCGCTGGAGATCGCGGTGCACGGGTGGGACGTCGCGCAGGCCTGCGGCGAGGACCGTCCGCTGCCGGCCGCGCTCGCCCTGGATCTGCTCGACGTGCTGCCGCTCCTGGTGCAGCACACCGACCGCCCCCGGCGCTTCGCCGAGCCGGTCGACGTACCCCTGCACGCACGGGCCAGCACCCGGCTGCTCGCCGCCGTCGGCCGCGACGCCTAGCCGTGACCTAGGCTCGGGGTCCCGACCGTGAGGAGCCTGTCTTGATCTTCATCACCGCGAAGTTCCGCGTCCGACCCGAGCACGCCGACGACTGGCCGGCGATCTCGCGCGAGTTCACCACCGCCTGCCAGGGCGAGGACGGCTGCCTGTGGTTCGACTGGTCGCGCAGCGTCGAGGACCCGACCGAGTACGTCCTGGTGGAGGCCTTCCGCGACGGTGACGCAGGCGGCGCCCATGTGCAGTCCCCCCACTTCAAGAAGGCCCAGGAGACGCTGCCGCCCTATCTGGTGCAGACGCCGCGGATCGTCAACTTCGAGGTGCCCGGCACCGAGTGGTCCGAGCTCGGCGAGATGGCGGTCGAGTAGCCCGGACTCAGGCGACGGCGCCTCGCGGCAGGCCTCGCACCGCCGGGACGCAGGCGACGCCCCCCGCGACGAGCAGGCCGACCACGCTCATCGCGAGAAGGGTCTCGTGCAGCCCGATCGCGGCACCGACCACCCCGACCACCACGTTGCCGAGCGGGATCGTCCCGGAGGTCACCAGGTAGTCATAGCTCGACACCCGGGACAGGGCCCGGGCCGGCACATGCTCCTGCAGGCTGGTCTCCCAGAGGGTGAAGGTGCCGGTGACGCAGATGCCGGCGAGAAGCTCGAGCCCGGCCATGCCCCACGCGTCGAGGCCGCTGCCGATGAACGCCGCCTGGCAGGACGCTCCGACGAGCATGATGCTGGCCACTCGGAGGGCGTGGGCCGGACGCCACCGGAGGAAGAGCAGGTCACCGAGCACGCAGCCCGCCCCGAAGCCCGCGGTGACGACGGCCCAGGACCGTGCTCCGTGCATGTCGGTCTGCGCGATCACCGGTCCGACCACGAAGACAGCCGGCAGCACGACCGCGTGGTAGACCGCCATCCCGGTCAGGAACGCCACCACCCACGAGCGTCGCCGCACCTCCGACCAGCCCTCTCGCAGGCTGGACCAGAAGTGCGTCGTGGTCGCGATCGGGTCCTCGCTCCCCATCACCGTGTCGACCAGGCGCGGGCGCAGCGGCAGCAGGAGAACGACGGAGACCACGAACGTCGCGGCGTCGAAGAGCAGAGCCACCCCCGGTCCCCCGGCAAACGCGATGAGCAGGCCGGCGATCAGCGGTCCGGCGATCGCGCCGACCGAGAAGGTAAGCCCTCGCAAGGCGTTCGCCGGCTGGAGGTTGAGCGGGCTCACCGTGGACGGCAGCAGCCCGGTGAATGCCGGGGCGAAGAACGCGTCCGCCGCGCCGTACACACCGGCGAGGAGTGCCAGCTGCTCGACGCCCGCGTGCCCGGCGAGCAGCAGCAGGCCGGCGGTGAGCTGGGTGACCAGCCGGACCAGGTCCGAAGCGACCAGGATCCGCCTGCGGTCGAGCCTGTCGGCCCAGACCCCTGCGGGCAGGGCCAGCACCGCGAAGGGCAGGAACTGCGCCGCGGACACCAGCGCCACCTCGCGGACGCCTCCTCCGACCGACAGCACGGCGAAGGGCAGCACGACGCTGGTGACCCGGTCCCCGAGGATCGAGAGCACCTGGCTGCTGAACAGCAGCCTGTACTGCGGCTCGTCACGCAGCACCGCGGGGACGCTGGGTCGCACGGGCCGGCCGCTCAGCCGGCGACGAGGACCGCGACCAGCGCGACCGCGGCCGGCACCGTCTGGACGACCAGGATGCGCCGGCTCACGGTGGCTGCCCCGTAGATGCCTGCGACCATGACGCACAGCAGGAAGAAGGTCAGCACCGGCACCCGCAGATCTCCACCCGCGAGGAGTCCCCAGACCAGTCCGGCCGCCAGGAAGCCGTTGTAGAGCCCCTGGTTGGCGGCCATCGCCTTCGTCGACTCGGCGAAGTCACGCTCCAGCCCGAACGCGCTGCGCCCGCGCGGTCCGGTCCACCAGAACATCTCCAGGACCAGGATGTAGACGTGCACCAGCGCGACCAGTGCCACCAGGACGTCCGCGACCACGCTCATCCGGACAGGATGGCACCTCTGGCGGCCGCCGGCGACGCGATATATCGCGCCCACCGCCAGGGCGGGCAGGGCCAGTTCCGGTCCGCAGTGGCGGCCGGGGCCGGTTCTGGTCCGCGGTGGCGAGCGGAGGGGTGGCGGAGGGCGTCTGGTGGGTGGGTTGACGGCGTTCGGCTCAGGTGCGGAGGGGAAGTCGTCGTCGGGGTCGGCGTTCGGGGTCGAGGCGGACTGGGACGAGGAACTCGGGTCGTTGGTCGCCCGGGGAGAGCCGCACGTCCCAGGAGGTGGTGTGGATCATGGTGTGGTGGGTGCGGCACAGCAGCACCAGGTTGTGCAGGGCGGTGGCTCCTCCGTCGGCCCAGTGCTCGATGTGGTGGGCGTCGCAGGCCAGCCGCCGGACCGCGGTCGCCGACAGGGTCCCGCCGGTGTCGATCACCGGCGCCGCCGGCCACCCACCAGCACCTGCACCAGGACCGGGACCATCACCGGGACGGGGACCGGCACCGGTGAGGGTCTCGACCAGGTGGTGGTAGCCGAGGGTGATCGAGAGCCGGGGCTTCGCGCCGTGGGACTCCGGGAGGACCTCGGTGCCCTCGAGCAGGGTCGCGGCCTCGATCAGCGCGTCCCACAGCCGGGTGCCGTGCTCGCGGGGGTCGCGGCCGTCGTGGGCACACTCGGGCACCCCGCACGAACGTCCGGTCCCGCCGCCACCACGACCGCCACCACGGCCGCGACCAGGGCGGCCATCGGGATCGGTGGCGTCGGGTGGGTCGGTGGGGGTGCCGCCACAGGCGCCGGGCTCCCCGGTGGGCTGGGGTGCGGCCAACGAGAACAAGACCGTGGTGAGGTGCGCGGCGTCCTCCACCGACCCGCGGCCTTTCACCCGGACCCCACCGATGCCGTCCTCGGTGATCGACAGGAACCGGGAGTGGTGCGCGGCCCGCTCCTCCCGGGCCAATGCGGCCTCGTCACGCCGCTCGACACCGTCGGGGTCCAGCATCGCCACGACGTGCGCGCCGAGCCGGGCCAGCTCGCCGGCGTCGCGGCGGCGGGCCTCGCCCAGCAGCAGCTCCTCGGCGGCGGCACGCAGCCCGGGGTCACCGGGGAGCCGGTCCACCACCGTCACCACCGCCTCGGCCTGCGCGGACGAGATCGCCCCGGACGCGAGCGCGGCACCCGTCGCGGCCCGGTCCCCGGCCACCGCCCGCGCCAGAGCCAGCAGCCGACGACCCGCCCCACGGCGCCCCCCGGTCACCGCGGTCAGGTAGTCCGCGGTCGAGGCCCACCCCTGCTGACGAGCAGCGTGGGTGGCGTCGACCTCGGCGACCACCCCCAGCTCCACCGCGTCCAGCACCGACCGCAACCGCTCACACCCCACCACCGTGGCCAACAGCTCACCCGGCGACCTCGCCGCCCACAACGTGTCGCCGACCTCCGACACCGCCGACGTCACCGCACCCAGCACCACCGGCGGCGCCTGGGGCCCAGCCGAGCCAGCCGCAGCTTCATCCGGCGGAGCCGCCACCCGCGCCGCGGGCCGCTCCGGAAGCAACGTGTCGGTCATGAGAACCACTCTCCCACCGACCACCGACAGTCCTGATCGCTCACCGTGCAGACTTTCGCGTTGTCCACAAGGGAAAAGTGCCCAGATGGAAGTCCGTGCCTGTGGACGGACCGTGACCAGAGGAGGCGCCGCCGCTAGCCTCTCAGGCATGGCACGGGACTGGGACGTCCGGGCAGGTGAGCTGTCTGCGGAGAGCTATGCGCAGGGCGAGCCGACGCGCTGGTTCGACCGCCTCTACGCGGCGGGAGAGGCAGGCGAGATCTCGATGCCGTGGGAGCGGGACGAGCCGCACCGCCTGCTGCGCTTGTGGACCCAGGCGCAGGCCCTGCACGGTGAGGGTCGCCGCGCCGTCGTGGTCGGCTGCGGCCTCGGTGCCGACGCCGAGCACCTCGCCCGGCTCGGCTTCGAGACCGTCGGCTTCGACGTCTCCGGGACCGCCGTACGCCTGGCGCGGGGGCGGCACCCGGACACCGCGGTCGACTACCGGGTCGCCGACCTGCTCGACCTGCCCGTGCAATGGCGTGATGCGTTCGACCTGGTGGTCGAGGTCTTCACCGTCCAGGCCCTCCCGGACCCGCCTCGGGCCGCGGCGATCCGGGCCGTCAGCACCCTGGTCGCGCCGGGCGGCACGCTGCTGGCCATCGCCTTCCGGCGTGTCGACGGCGACGACCCGGACGCCGGGCCGCCGTTCCCCCTGGACCGCGCGACGATGGACAGCCTGGCCGGCGACCACCTGAGGATCTTCGCCGCCGAGGAGCTCGACGGCCCGCTCTGGCGGGTCGTCTACGACCGATGAGCCGGGCACGAAGGAGGCAGCCATGGCGTCCTACGCCGTGAACGAGGCCGGGGTGGAGAACTGCCGGCTGATGATCGAGCGTCGCCAGTACGTCCTGGACAGCGACTGGGGGGACTCCCAGCCGGACGCCGCCGCGCAGAACGCCTACCTCCAGAAGCACACCTGGGAGGAGTACGCCGCGTGGCACCTCGGGCTCACCGAGGGGGCGAACGACGGGACCAAGGCTCGCTACGCGTTCGGCTACGGCGACCTCCGCCGCGTGCACCGCTCGGGCCTGATCGCCTGCGTCTACCGGGCCTCCGAGCGGCGACACAAGGCGGTCGAGCTCGCTGCCCACGACCTGCTTCAGCTGCTGGACCGGACGTCGGGCTAGCCGGTCGGCCCTTAGTCCCACAGCACGACGACGGCGATCCGGCCCCGGTCGCTCACCGCGAGAGCCAGTGGATCGCGCGACCGTGCCCATGGGTCCAGGCCACCGGGCGACCGTCGAGGGCGAGCAGGAACGGTGCGACCCCGACCGCCGACCCGACCGGCGGGGTGCCGGCGCCGGGGACCGGCAGCACCGCCGGCCCCTCGTTGCTCACCCAGTGCCCGCGCAGCGCGGTCACCGTCTCGACGAACCGGGCTCGGGCGTCCGGGGGGAGATAGGCCAGCACCGCGCTGTGGAACACCACCACGGTGGCCTCCTCGGGGACGGTCGCCGCCAGGCCCGCGAGCTGCTCGACGAGGTCGCCGGTCACCAGGGCGGGTGGGTCCGGCCGCACCAGCCGCACCGCTGCGGCCAGCCGGGCCCGACGGTCCTGGTGCTCGGGCCACACCAGGGCCTGCAGCCAGGCCATCGCATCCTCGTCGCCCACGTCGAGCGGGTGCAGGTCGATGCCGCCGCGCCAGACCACCTCGGGGAGGCGGTCCGGCACCGGCGCCGTGCCCTCGACGACGCAGTCCAGCACCACCTCGCCGGCTCCCGACGGCGGGTCGAGCGAGACCTCGACGGAGCCCGTGTAGCGGTAGCCGTAGCGGTCCGGGAACAAGCACAGCCCCGCGGACGCCCCGACCTCGAGCAGGGCCAGCGGACCGGGCAGCGAGGCGAGCACCGGCAGCAGGGTCGCGCACCGGCCGACCTCGTTGGTCTGGGTCGCTCGCGCCAGCACCGTCGCGCGGACGTCGTCCCACCGGTCGAGCAGGACGCTGCGCAGCCCGGCGTACGGTCCGGCCTCCGCGCCGTGCCACCGGGCGGCCGCCAGCACCAGGAGGGGCTGGCGCTTGGCCGGCGGCAGGGTGTCCAGCAGCGCCAGGACCTCGGTATCCGCACTGACGGCGAGCGCCCAGGCGCGGTAGCACGGCGAGTCGGCGCTCTGCCGCTCGGCGAAGTCGAGGTAGTCCTCGGCCGTGGCGGCCTCGCCCACGGGGTTCACGCGACCGGGTTCACGCGACCGGGTTCACGCGACGGTGCCGCGTGCCAAGCCGATCAGCCGGTCGAGGATCCGCTCGCCGTCGGCGCGCAGGCCGTTGTGCTCGTACTCGTTGGTCACCCAGGCACGCATCTCGGGAAGCAGCGCCGCGGTCTCCTCGGAGTACGCCCGGTCGACGTAGGCGTCCTGGCCGTAGATGGCGGCGGCGCAGGGAACCTCGACCGAGCGCAGGGTGTCGGTGTCGTAGAGGCGCGGCCAGGGGCGTTCGGCGAGCAGGTCCGCGGCGACGCGCAGCGGGGCGAGCTCCGGGTCCTCCTCGACGAACGTGGGAAAGACGTGCTCGCCGGTGAAGAGCGTGGGGTCCGCCCGGAACTCCTCGGGGAAGGTCCGCTGCGCCGACCACCGGGTGGCCTCGCCATCGGCGTAGCAGGCCTCGTGGACCACGACGTAGAGCGGGTTGCGACCGGTGAACGGCAGCGCACCGGCGAGATCGTGCCGGAAGGCCGGCGAGTCCGGGTCGCGCTCGAGCAGGTAGTGCAACACCTCGGCGCCGTCGCTCATGCCGAGCCCGTTGCCGATCGACCGGAGACGCTGGGAGGACACCCGCTCGCCGCCCGGCAGCGTCAGCTCGCCCGCGTCGGCGCGCTCGTGCAGCGCCCGGACCCGCGGGCGGTCGCCGGGATAGCGCCGGTAGTAGCGGCGGTTGCGCTCCCGCATCGCGGCGTACGTCGTGGCGTAGACCTCGTCGACCGAGCGCGCCACCGGCGGGATGCCACCGGTGAAGAACGCCTCCCGCAGCGAGTCGGGGGAGGCGGAGAGGTAGCGCAGCGCGCAGAACCCGCCGAAGGACTGGCCGAGCACGCTCCACCGGTCGACGCCGAGGTGCTGACGGAACAGCTCAGCGTCCGCGACGATCGCGTCGGCGCGGAAGTGCGCGAGACGGTCGGCCTGCTCCTGCGGGCTCAGGCCGGGCAGGGTGCCCACGGGGGTCGAGCGGCCGGTGCCGCGCTGGTCGAGCATCAGCACGCGGAAGTCCCGCAGCGCCCGGTCGAGCCATGCGGGGCTGACCGGTCCTCGGGTGGGGCGCTCGGCCTCGTGGCCCGGACCGCCCTCGAGGAAGACCAGGAACGGCCGGTCCCGGCCCAGCGGGTCGGCGACCTCCCGCGCGAAGACGGTGATCTGCTCGCCGTCGGGGGCAGCATGGTCGAGGGGCACCGAGAGCTCGTGCTCGGTCAGGACGAGGCCGGGTGCGTGCAGGGTGCGCGCGGTGTGGTCGGTCATCACCCGATCATGGCAGCCCCACCCCCCCACCCGCCGAGGAGTCACTGCCTCCCGGGAACACGCCGTGGCTCGGGGAGGCCGTGACTCCTCGGCGGATCCGGACCCTTTTAGCAGATAAATCCTCAAACCGGGTGATGCCACGCCGAAGCGGGCCCTACCCTATGACGCATGAGAGACAAGTCGAGTCGAGTGCCGTCTGTGACTGCAGCGCTGTGTGTGACAGCGCTGACCGGAGCGGTGGCCGTGTCCGGCGTGGCACCTGCCTCGGGGGCCGCGGCCCACCGGACGCCAGTGGCCAGCCACTACACCGTGAGCTCGTTCAACGTGCTGGGGGCCAGCCACACGCCGCCGGGCGGCAAGCGGGCCTCGGGGTCCACCCGCATCGTGTGGGTCGACCGGCTGCTGGCGCGCCACCACGTCCAGGTCGCCGGGTTCCAGGAGATGCAGGCCTCCCAGGCCACCAAGTTCCTGGCCATCAACAGGGGCACCTGGAACCTCTACCCGGGTGTCCAGGGCAAGAAGCTGGACAGCGACAACTCGGTCGGCTGGAGCAAGGCGAAGTTCCGTTTCGTCTCCGGCACCCTGATCAGGATCCCCTACTTCGACGGGCACACCCGCAACATGCCCGTCGTCCTGCTGCGGGACAAGACCTCGGGGATGCTCACCTACTTCGCCAACTTCCACAACCCCGCGGACACCCAGCACTACCGCAACCAGCAGAAGTGGCGGAGGGCGGCCACCAGGGTGGAGATCCGGCTCGAGAACCGGCTCGCGCTGACCGGCATCCCGCGCATCCTCACCGGTGACATGAACGAGCGTGGCGCATACTTCTGCCGGGTCACGGCGGGTGCTCCGCTCAAGGCGGCCCGGGCCGCCAGCTACCGGTCCGGCGGCAGGTGCTACCCGCACAGGCCGCGCGCCGTGGACTGGGTCCTGGGCTCGGTCCGCACCACGTTCACCAACTACTTCGAGGACCGCAGCCACCTCGTCGACATCACCACCGACCACCCCGTCATCACCAGTGACGTGAGCGTCGACCCGGCCGACCTGCCCAACGGCTGGGGCTCGCGGCCGGCACCGCTGGTCTTCAGGTCCGGCTACTGAGCGGGAACCCAGCAGCACCCGCACGACGCCGCGGGGCAGCACGCAGAGACCGACCGTTCGGTCCTTTTTGTCCATTCCGCGCGACGGTGGGTAGGCAGCGCGGTATCGTGCGTCGGTGAAGTGGATGCCCGGCCGGATGACGCTCGTGACAGCGGTCGGGTTCCTGGCGCTGGTCGGCGGGGTCGGGTACGTCGTGCACCCGCCGGCCGACCGGACCACCCTGGCCGCCAGCGTGGCCACCTCGGGCGCGTCACCCTCGACCGGCCCGTCATCGTCGGCCCAGTCGTCAACCCAGTCCTCAACCCAGTCGTCAACCCAGTCGTCGGCCGTGCCCTCAGCCCAGCCGTCCGCGACGGCCGGCGCCGCGACGGCGACCCCGGAGCCGTCGGGGAAGCCGCGGACCACGCCGTCGGCGACGCCCGGCCAGCGGCTGCCACCCAAGCGGCTCCCGAAGCCGACGCCGCTGCCGCCCCCCACCCTCGACTTCGTGCTCAGCTCGTTCAACGTGCTGGGGGCCAGCCACACCTCCGGCTCCGGCAAGCGCCCCGGGATGGCCTCGGGGCGCGCCCGCGCACGGGGGGCCGCCGAGCTGATCCGGCGCCACGACGCCGACGTGATCGGCTTCCAGGAGCTCCAGGGCAGCCAGCTGGCGAGCCTGGAGCGGCACACCGCCCTGGACTTCTACCCCGGCTCCGCGCTGCGCCGCCAGGACTCGGAGAACTCCATCGGCTGGCGGCGTGACAGGTGGACCGCGGTGGAGCGGCACACGGTCCGGATCCCCTACTTCAACGGCGGAGCGCGGGCGATGCCGTTCGTCCGGCTGCGGAGCAACAGCACCGGCATCGAGGCGTGGTTCGCGAACTTCCACAACCCGGCCGAGACCGCGCAGTACCACCACCAGCAGCGCTACCGCACCGAGGCGACGCGCATCGAGATCGCGCTGGCGAACAGGCTGATCACCACGACCGGGCTCCCGGTCTTCCTCACCGGGGACATGAACGAGCGGGCGTCGTACTTCTGCCGCTTCACCGCCGGCACCCCGATGGTCGCGGCCCGCGGCGGCATCCACACCGGTCGCTGCCTGGCCGGCCGGCCGCGCGCCGTCGACTGGATCTTCGGGTCGCAGGGCGTCCAGTTCACGGGGTACTTCGAGGACCGGAGCCACCTGGTCGACATCACCACCGACCATCCTGTCGTGGTGGCGCGGGTGCACCTCGTGGGCACGTCCGCGACCAACTGACGGCGACGGCGACACGTGAGCGCCTGGACCGTCGCCGTGCTCGGCGCCACCGCCGCCCATGCCGGCTTCCAGGCCACCGTGACCGTCCTGGTCTACCCGGCGCTGGCGTCGGTCCGGACCGAGGACTGGACCGACCTCCACGACGCGCACTCGCGACGGATCACCCCCCTGGTCGCGCTGGTGTACGGCGCGCTGCTGGTGTCCTGCGCCGGGGCGCTGGTCGCCGCACCGGGCTCCCCCGGCGTGTGGGTGGCCGCGGTCGGAGCGGCCTCGACGTTCCTGGTCACCGCGACCTCGGCGGCGCCGACCCACGGGCGGCTGGCCGCAGGACGCACGGACCCGCTGGTCGCCCGGCTGCTGCGAGCCGATCGCTGGCGCCTGGTGCTCGCGGTCGTCGCCCTGGTCGGCGCGATCCTCGCCGTGTCCGGGGCGTAGCGCCCGCCGGGCCGCTCAGCCGTGGGCCATGTCCACGAAGCGGGAGTAGTGGCCCTGGAAGGCGACGGTGAGGTCGCGGGTGGGCCCGTTGCGGTGCTTGGCCACGATCAGGTCGGCCTCGCCGGGCCGGGTCGACTCGCGCTCGTAGACGTCCTCGCGGTGCAGCAGGATGACCATGTCGGCGTCCTGCTCGATCGACCCCGACTCGCGCAGGTCGCTGACCATCGGGCGCTTGTCGGCGCGCTGCTCGGCACCCCGGTTGAGCTGGGAGAGCGCCACCACCGGGATCTCGAGCTCCTTGGCGAGCAGCTTGATCTGCCGGGAGAACTCGGAGACCTCCAGCTGACGGGACTCGACCTTCTTGCCCGAGGTCATCAGCTGCAGGTAGTCGATCACGATCAGCCGCAGGCCGTGCCGCTGCTTGAGTCGTCGGGCCTTGGCCCGGATCTCCATCATCGTCATGTTGGGCGAGTCGTCGATGAACAGCGGCGAGGAGGAGACCTCACCCATCTTGCGGGCCAGCCGGGTCCAGTCGTCGTCGTTCATGTTGCCGTTGCGCAGGTGGTTCAGCGGGATCTTGGCCTCGGCCGACAGCAGCCGCATGGTGATCTCGTTGCGGCTCATCTCCAGGCTGAAGATCACGCTGGTCATGTTGTGACGGATCGATGCCGAGCGGCACAGGTCCAGACCGAGCGTCGACTTCCCCATGGCGGGCCGTGCCGCGACGATCACCATCTGCCCGGGGTGCAGGCCGTTGGTCAGCTCGTCGAGGTCGGCGAAGCCGGTCGGCACCCCGATCATCTCGCCGTCGCGGTTGTTGATCGCCTCGATCTCGTCGAGGGTCGACTCCATGATCTCGCTCAGCGGGGCGTAGTCCTCCGAGGACCGTTTGTCGGTGACGCCGTAGACCTCGGCCTGCGCCCGGTCGACGACCTGGTCGACCTGGCCCTCCCCGGCGTAGCCCATCTGCGCGATCCGGGTGCCGGCGTCCACCAGTCGTCGCAGGATCGCCTTCTCCCGGACGATCTCCGCGTAGTAGCCGGCGTTGGCCGCGATCGGAACGCTGGCCGACAGGGTGTGCAGGTAGGGCGCGCCCCCG
>JBDTXF010000040.1:0-12085 GCA_040006355.1 Nocardioidaceae bacterium
AGCTGCCCGGTGGGAGGCCCGGTCAGCTGCGCGGTGGGACGCCCGGACAGCTGCCGGGTCAGCAGCACGGCACCTTCGGCGGCCGGCCGGGTGGGACCACCTAGACTCAGGTGGTCATGTCGGAAGCCGGTGAGCAGCAGCGTCGCTCCCGGCACAGGACGGGTGGAAGGTCGGGTCGCGGGTCGGGTCGTCGACCCGAGCGTCGTACGCCGGACCGGGTCCGCCGGCTCAGCCCCGCCGAGGTCGAGCGCCGCCAGGCCCTGGTGCCGCCGCTGACCTACCCCGACGAGCTGCCGGTCAGCCGGCGGCGCGAGGACATCGCCGCCGCGATCCGCGACCACCAGGTGGTGATCGTGGCCGGCGAGACCGGGTCGGGCAAGACCACCCAGCTGCCCAAGATCTGCCTGGGCCTCGGTCGCGGGGTGCACGGCATGATCGGGCACACCCAGCCCCGGCGGATCGCGGCCCGCACGGTCGCCGAGCGGATCGCCGAGGAGGTCGGTCGCCCGCTGGGAGAGACCGTCGGCTACCAGGTCCGGTTCACCGACCGGTCGTCGGCCGACACGTTGGTCAAGCTGATGACCGACGGCATCCTGCTGGCCGAGCTGCAGCGCGACCGGATGCTCTCGGCCTACGACACGATCATCATCGACGAGGCGCACGAGCGCAGTCTCAACGTGGACTTCCTGCTGGGCTACCTCAAGCAGCTGCTGCCCCGGCGCCCCGACCTCAAGGTCGTGATCACCTCGGCGACCATCGACCCGGAGCGGTTCAGCCGACACTTCGCCGACGAGCACGGCGTCCCGGCACCGATCGTCGAGGTGTCCGGTCGGACCTACCCCGTCGAGGTCCGCTACCGACCGCTGGTCACCGACGCCGACGAGCGCGACGACGAGGGCGAGGTGGTGGTCCGCGACCAGACCGAGGCGATCCTCGAGGCGGTGCAGGAGCTGGTCCGCGAGGGTCCCGGCGACATCTTGGTGTTCCTGCCCGGCGAGCGGGAGATCCGCGACACCGCCGACGTGCTGACCAGGCTGACCACGCGGCCGACGGACGCCTTCGACGTGGTGCCGCTGTATGCCCGGCTGTCCTCGGCCGAGCAGCACAAGGTCTTCGAGCAGCACGGTCGTCGGCGTGTGGTGCTCGCCACCAACGTCGCGGAGACCTCCCTGACGGTCCCCGGCATCCGCTACGTCGTGGACGCCGGCGTGGCCCGCATCTCGCGCTACTCCACGCGCACCAAGGTCCAGCGGCTGCCGATCGAGCCGGTCAGCCAGGCCTCGGCGAACCAGCGGTCGGGACGCTGCGGCCGCGTCGAGGCGGGCATCGCGATCCGGCTCTACAGCGAGGAGGACTACCTGTCGCGCCCGGAGTTCACCGACCCGGAGATCCTCCGCACCAACCTGGCCTCGGTGATCCTCTCGATGACGGCACTGGGCCTCGGCGACGTCGCGCGCTTCCCCTTCGTGGACCCGCCCGACCAGCGCAACGTGCGTGCCGGGATCCAGCTGCTCGAGGAGCTCGGCGCCCTGGTGCCGACCGAGACCACGCCCCGCCTCACGCCGCTCGGCCGTCAGCTGGTCCGGCTGCCGGTCGACCCGCGCCTGGCGCGGATGGTGGTGGAGGCGGACCTGCGCGGATGCCTGCGCGAGGTGCTGGTGATCACCGCGGCCCTGTCCCTCCAGGACCCCCGCGAGCGGCCGGTCGAGCAGCGCCCGCAGGCGGACCAGAAGCACGCCCGCTTCACCGACCCCACGTCGGACTTCCTGACCTGGCTGAACCTCTGGCGCTACCTGCGCACCCAGCAGCGCGAGCTGGGCTCCAGCGCGTTCCGCCGGATGTGCCGCACGGAGTACCTCAACTACCTGCGGGTGCGCGAGTGGCAGGAGCTGGAGTCCCAGCTGCGACAGATCGCCAAGCAGCTCGACCTCACCGTGGGGCAACCGGCCGACGAGGTCGACGGGGACGGCATCCACCAGTCGCTGCTGTCCGGTCTGCTCTCGCACATCGGCCTGCGCGACCCCGAGCGGCGCGACTACCTCGGGGCCCGCAACACGCGCTTCTCGGTCTTCCCGGGCTCCGGCCTGTTCCGCAAGCAGCCGCAGCTGCTGATGTCCGCGGAGCTGGTCGAGACCTCGCGGCTCTACGCCCGGGTCAACGCCGCGATCAGGCCGGAGTGGGCCGAGGAGCTCGGCGCCCACGTCGTGAAGCGGACCTACTCCGAGCCGCACTGGTCCAAGAAGCGCGGCTCGGTGATGGCCTACGAGCGCGTCACCTTGTACGGCGTGCCGCTGGTCGCCGACCGGTCGGTGGCGTATGGGAAGGTCGACCCCGTCGTCTCGCGCGAGCTGTTCATCCGGCATGCGCTGGTCTACGGCGAGTGGTCCACCCAGCAGCGGTTCATGGCCCGCAACCGCGAGCTGCTCGACGAGGTCGAGGAGCTCGAGCACCGCGCGCGGCGCCGCGACATCGTCGTGGACGAGCACACGCTGTTCGACTTCTACGACGCGCGGGTCGGCGCGGACGTGGTGTCGGGGGCGCACTTCGACACCTGGTGGAAGCAGGCCCGTCGCGGGGAGCCCGACCTGCTCACCTTCGACCCGGCGATGCTCGTCAACGAGTCTGCGGGCGAGGTCACCGAGGAGGACTACCCCGACCTGTGGCGCGAGGGTGACCTGGTGCTGCCGCTGACCTACCAGTTCGAGCCCGGCGCGCTGTCGGACGGGGTGACGGTCGACGTGCCGGTGGCGACGCTCAACCAGGTCGACGCGGACCCCTTCACCTGGCAGGTGCCGGGCCTCCGGAGCGACCTGGTCGTGGCGCTGATCCGGTCACTGCCCAAGCAGCTGCGGGTGAGCTTCGTGCCGGCGCCGAACGTCGCCCGCGACTTCCTGGCGACGGCCGTGCCCGGGGAGGAGTCCCTGCTCGACGCCCTGGAGCGCTTCCTGCGGGCGCGCACCGGGGTCGTCGTGCCCCGCGAGGCATGGGACTGGGCCAAGGTGCCCGAGCACCTGCGACCGACGTTCCGGGTGCTCGCAGAGGGCGGCGACCTGGTCGCGCAGGGCAAGGACCTCGAGGCGCTGAAGGCACCGCTGCGGCCGAGGTTCGCCGAGGCGATGGCCGATGCCGCCGCGTCCTCCGGGCTCGAGGTCACCGGAGCGACGACGTGGACCTTCGACACGCTGGAGCAGACGTTCACCCAGACCCGCGCCGGGCACGAGGTGCGCGGCTTCCCCGCGCTGGTCGACGAGGGCTCGTCGGTGGGGGTGCAGGTCCTCGGGTCCGAGGACGAGCAGGACACCTCGCACCGGCGCGGCCTGCGGCGGCTGCTCGTGCTGGCGCTGCCCTCACCGGTCAGGGCGGTCTCCGACGGGCTGACGAACCCCGACAAGCTGGGGCTGGCCGGCTCGCCGTACACCTCGGTGGCGGAGCTGCTCGAGGACGCGGTGGCGGCGGCGGTCGACGCGCTCGTGGCGCGGCACGCCGTGGTGTGGGACCAGCCCGGCTTCGCCGCGCTGACGACCGCGGTCCGCGGTGAGCTGGTCGACACCACCCGGCTGGTCGTGCACGAGGTGCTCGGGGTGATGGCCGTCTGGCGGGAGGTGGACAAGCTGCTCAGCGGCTCGGCCGACCTGTCGGTGCTGCCCGCCCTCGCGGACATGAAGGCGCAGGTCGGCAGGCTGGTGTCGCGCGGCTTCGTCTCCGACGTCGGCGCCGCCCAGCTGCGTCAGCTGCCGCGCTACCTGACGGCCGTCCGGACCCGGTGGGAGCGGCTGCCCTCGTCGCTGGGTCGCGACCGCATGCTGATGGACCAGGTCGCGCACCTGCAGGAGGCCTACCTGCACCGCGTGGACGCGCTGCCCGCAGGACGTCCCCCGAGCGCGGGGCTGGTCCGGGTGCGCTGGATGCTCGAGGAGCTCCGGGTCTCGCTGTGGGACCAGGCCCGCGGCACGGCCTACCCGGTCAGCGAGGCCCGGGTCCGCAAGGCCCTCGACGCCCTGCGCTGAGTCAGGCCAGGGCGTGGTGCTCGCGCGCCGCCTCGACGACGGCGTCGAACACCTCGCGGTCCATGGCGGCACCCTCGCGGCGTACGCCGGCCTCGGTGAGCCGGAGCAGCCGGTCGAGGCGGATCTCGCTGGGCCGGTGCTGGCTGTCCCAGTCGCCGGAGCCGACATCCATCCAGAACCGCCCGTAGCGCGCCTCGTCCTCGGCGTCGCGGTCGTGGTCCTTGCTGGTCAGCTGCAGGCCGAGCAGGTCGTCCCCGTCACGCCCCACCACCAGCACCGGACGGTCCTTGCCCTGGCTCGGGTCGTCCTCGTAGGCGACCCAGGCCCAGACCACCTCGCCCGGATCCGGCTGGCCGTCCTGCTCCGGGGCGTACGACGTCGTCATGCGCCCCACCCTAGGGCCGGCGCGCAGCTCGCGCCCGGGTCGGCCATGATGTGACGCGTGCGCCGTCAGGACCGTCCAGCGTTCGCGACCCGTGAGGTCGCGGCGGTGGTCGTGGTGCTCGGCGCCGTGCTGCTGCTGATGGCCGGTCGCTACGGCCCCCACCGCGACGAGCTCTACTTCGTGGCGGCGGGCGGTCGTCTCGCCTGGGGCTACCCGGACCAGCCGTCGCTCACGCCGCTGGTCGCGCGGCTGGCCGCCGTGGTCGCACCGCACGACCTGGTCGTCCTGCGTCTGCCGAGCCTGCTGGCGGTCGGGGCCATGGTGGCGATGTCGGCGTCGTTCGCCCGGCTGCTCGGGGGCGCGCGCGCCGCCCAGGTGCTCACCGCGACGACGGTGGCCGCCTCCGCGTTCACGGCGGCGATCGGGCACCGGTTGAGCACCGCGACCTTCGACACCGTCGCGTGGACGGCGATCCTGCTGGTGGTCGCGCACGCCCTGGCCGAGGACCGGCCGAGGCTCTGGCTGCTCGCCGGTGCCTTGGCGGGGCTCGGGCTGAACAACAAGCACGCCGTGGTGTTCCTGCTGCTCGGCGTCCTGGTGGGGGTGGCCGTCGTCGCGCAGACGCGCTGGCAGCTGCGCACGCCGTACCCCTGGCTCGGCGGGCTGGTCGCGCTGGTGATGTGGCTGCCCAACCTCGTCTGGCAGGCGCAGCACGGGTGGCCGGTGCTGACCCTGAGCGGCGACATCGCCGACGAGTACGGCGGGGTCGGCGGCCGGGTCGCCCTGGTGGGGCAGGCACTGGTGATGTTCAGCCCGCTGGTCGCCGTGGTCTGGGTCCTCGGCATCGTGGTGCTGCTGCGGCGCCCGGAGTGGGTGCGGGTGCGCCCGGTGGCGGTCGCGTTCCTCGTCGTCTCGGCGGTGTTCCTGGTGACCGGCGGCAAGGGCTACTACGTTGCCGGCGCGATCCCTGCGCTGATCGCCGCGGGCTGCACCGCCCTGGTCGACCACTGGCACGGGCGCCGGCTGGTGGCGACCGGCGTGGTGCTGGCGCTGTCCGGTCTGGTCGCCTGGCCCGCCCTCGTGCCCGTGCTGCCGGTCCGCACCTACACAGCCTCCTTCTACCCCCTGATCGACGGCGACCAGCCCGAGACCATCGGCTGGCCCGAGCTCGTCGGCACCGTGCGCACCGCCCTGGCGTCCCTGCCGGCCGGGCAGCGGGGACGGGCCGTGGTCCTTGCCGGCAACTACGGCGAGGCCGGCGCCCTCGAGTGGTACGACGTGGGCCGACCCGTCTTCAGCGGCCACAACGGCTGGGCGGACTGGGGACCGCCGACGGCGGGCTCCGGGCCGGTGGTGGTGGTCGGCTGGTCGAGACCGCAGGAGGAGCTCATCGGCTGCCGCCGGCTGGCTGTCGTCGGCAACCGCGAGGGCGCCGACAACGAGGAGCGCGGCAAAGGCGTGTGGGTGTGCGACGGGCCGCGCGGCTCCTGGGCGGCGCAGTGGCCCCGACTCACCCACCTGGACCCCTGATGCCGCACCTGCGGGTGGCCACCTGGAACCTCGGCCCGCTCAGTCGGGCGGGCGCCGACGCAGGGCCTTGGTCTGGCTTCGACGGGACTTCGCGGACAGCCGGCGTTCCTTGGACCCGCGGGTCGGGCGGGTCGCGCGCCGCTGGGGCGCCGGCGGGGCGCCTGCCTCGGTCAGCAGGTCGACCAGCCGGGTGCGGGCGGCCTCTCGGTTGCGGTGCTGGGAGCGGTACTCCGAGGCCGCGATCGTCACCCGTCCGTCGACGAGCCGGTGCGCCAGCCGGCTGAGGAGCCGTGCACGCATCGGGTCGGGCAGTGCTGCGGACCGGAGCACGTCGAAGACCAGCTCGACCCGCGAGTCCGCGGTGTTCACCGACTGCCCTCCGGGGCCGCTCGACCTGCTGAACCGCCAGGTCAGCTCGCCCGCGGGGACGGTGACCCCGCGGAAGGTCAGCGGGCCGCTCACCTCGCGCCGTTCCCGACGGCGACACCGGGCTGCGCGCCCCGGCGGGCGACGCACCGCGCGGCGGCCTGCATCGCGAGGTCCGCCCCTCCGACGAGGAACCCGGCTGCCAGCGCGTCACCCGCACCGGTGACGTCCACGACCGCCCCCGGCTGCGCGAGTCGGTCGTCGGCGACCCCGTCGATCACGAACGACGCGCCCCCCTTGCCGTGCTTCAGGACCAGCACGGACGTCCCGCCGGCGCCGAACGCCCCGGAGCCGGTGGCCCACTCGGCATCGGTGGCGAACACCACCGACGGCCGCAGCGACCGGCACAGGGACGAGAAGGCGTCCGACCCGAAGTGGGAGACCATCGCCGCCGACGAGAGGTCGACCGCGATCCGGGTCCCGTGCGTGCGGGCCGCTTCGGCCGTCTCCACGACCCGCTGCGGGTCGGCGGTGCGGAGCAGGGCGTAGCCGGAGACGAACAGCCAGTCCGCGCCCTCGAGCCACGGACCCGGGCGGACCTCGTGCAGCCACGACAGGTCACCGGGGTCGGACGCCATCGAGCGCACGCCGTGGTGGACCAGGGAGACCACCGATCCGGTGTGCCCGACGGAGGTTCCCGAGACCTCGACGCCGCGCTCCGCGAGCGCGCGGTCGACCAGGTGTCCGGGACCGCTGTCGGCGCGAGGGCCGAAGACCCTGGCCCGGCCCCCCAGTGCCGCCACCCACGTGGCGACGTTGGCCGCCTGCCCACCGGCCGCGAACGTGATGGTGGCCGGGGTGTCGTCGTCGGTGGTCAGTCCCTGCTCGAGCTCGACGATGACGTCGAGCATCACGTCACCCAGACACGCGACCAGCACCGGTCCCCCCTCCGCCTCGGTCCGACTCGGGCACAATGCCCTCCCATGAGCACACCCACGACCCCTCCGCGCGTGGTGATGGCCGACGAGGTCTCCGACGCTATTGCATCAGGTCTCGGGGTCGTCGCGCTGGAGTCCACGATCATCAGCCACGGGCTGCCGACCGCGACGAGCGCCGGGACCGCGCGCCGGATCGAGGCGGCCGTCCGGGCGGCCGGTGCGGTCCCTGCCACGATCGCGGTCGTGGGCGGAGCCGTGCGGCTCGGCCTCGACGAGGACCAGCTGGTGCAGGTCGCCGAGGGCGAGGACGTCGTCAAGACCAGCCTGCGCGACCTCGGTCAGGTGCTGAGCCGGGGGCTCACCGGGGCCACCACGGTCGCCGCGACGGCGTACCTCGCGCACCTCGCCGGCATCCGGCTGTTCGCCACGGGCGGCCTGGGCGGCGTCCATCGCGGCGCCCGCGACTCCTGGGACGAGTCGGCGGACCTGGTCGCGCTGGCCGGCTCCCCGGTGACGGTGGTCTGCGCCGGGGTGAAGTCCATCCTCGACGTGCCGGCCACCCTGGAGCGTCTGGAGTCGCTGTCGGTGCCGGTGCTCGGCTATCGCACCGAGCTGATGCCCGGGTTCTATGTCCGCGACGCCGGGGTCCCGGTGCCGTGGCGGGTGGACGCGCCCGAGGAGGTCGCCGACATCATGCGCTGCCGTCGGACGTTGTCGCTGCGTCAGGCCGTGGTGGTCGCCCGTCCGGTGGACGCCGAGGACGAGATGGACCACGCGCTGCACGACGCCACCGTGCTCGCCGGACTGTCGGAGGTGGCTCGGCGCGGCATCACCGGCAAGGACGTCACGCCGTTCCTGCTCGGGTGGTTCCACGAGCACACCGAGGGAGCGAGCCTGACCGCGAACGTCGCGCTGGTGCTGGCGAACGCCCGGCTGGCCGGCGAGATCGCCGTGTCGGTCGAAGAGGAGTAGTGCGCCGGACCGGAGCACCTCACGGCGCATGGCCGCTCGAGGCGGCTTGTCTTGGGACCCGGGGCTTCGCGGCCCGGCGCACTGCACATTCTACAAGCCACGTCGCCTTCCGGCCATCGGGTCGGGGTCGACACACCGGAGCCCTCAGGCGAGCTCGTCGTCGAGCTCGAGGGTGGCGGCGTGCTCGAGCTGCTCGGCCATGGTCAGCATCCGGGAGGCCGAGAGGTCCGAGTCGTAGGCCGTGCCGAGGTGGGCCCGCCCGGCGGCGACCACCCTGGCGAAGGCGGCGGCGCGGTAGAGCGTGTCGGCGAAGTCGCCCTGGACGACGCCGCGCAGCACCTGGTCGGTGAGCGCTCGGACCTCGTCGGGTCCCGGCGGGTCGACGACCCCCGCGACGACCTCGTGCACCGGGGTGTGGGCCCGCCCCTCGTCGAACTCGCGTGCGGCACCGGCCGGGTCGGCGTACACCCAGGAGCGCAGCAGGTAGAGCCGCCACAGGCAGCCGGCCAGCGAGTCGGCGGGCGAGCCGGACCAGAGGTCGGCCAGGGTGTCGAGGCCCTCGGTGTCGGCGAGGTGCACGACCCGTGCGACGACCTGCTCGTCGTCGGTGTCGTGGGCTCCCCGGACCAGCAGTGTCGCGCAGCGGTCCGCCGCCTCGCTCCTGATCGCCGGGTCGTCGTCACCGGTCAGCGCCTCGAAGCGGCCGGCTCCGGGGAGGAGCGGCCGATGGTGACGGGGGCGTGGTGGCTCGGACATCGCCGACCACCCTACGACCCGGTCGCGGCGGCCACCGCGGCGACCGGACCGGTCACCGACGCGGCGGCGGCAGCGCGTCGGTGGCCTCGAGGACGTCCATCCCGGTGATCTGGAGGAGATCGACGATGATCGAGCGGATCTGGGCGAGCACCACGTCGGCCGAGAGCTCCGAGACCCGCTCCACCTCCGCGGTGCCGTGCCCGATGCGGAGCAGTGACGCGCGCACGCCCGTCGCCATCTCGCCGGTGTCGAGCTCGTCGGCCATCTCCTCGACGGCGTCGGCGAGGTCCTCGCAGAGCACGACGTAGGGCCGGGGGAGCGCCTCGTGGTAGTAGCTGCTCAGCGCGATCCGCCGGACCAGCACCCGGGTGTTGCGCATCGCCCTGTCCAGCGGCTCGACGAGCTCGGCCATCCGCCGGACGTTGCCGGTGTGTCGTCTCCGGAACGGTGAGGACGCGATCACCGACAGTCCCTCGTCGGCGGCGTCCTGCAGCTCGCGGATCACCCGGTCCGTGGCCCGGGCGTCGGCGAGGACGGCCAGCCCGCGCTCGACGTCGGCCTCCGCGCCGCTGTGGGCTCCGGCACGCAGCAGCGCCGCGATCCGGCGTACGACGATCGCGGCCTGCTCGCGCGGACGGCGCAGGGGGGCACGCGGCACGACGGCAGCCGCCACCAGTGCCACGCCCCCGCCGACCAGCGCGTCGAGCCACCGGGTGAACGCATAGCCGGCGCCGGCCGCGAAGGTCACCACGACGATGCCCTGCACGGCTGCTTGGGTGACGAACAGGGTGCCTGCGTTCAGCATCAGGGTGAGCGTCATCGCGAGCGCGACCAGCACTGCGACCTGCCACGCCCCGGTGCCGATCAGCAGCAGCAGGACGTCGGCCAGGAACACCCCGATGGCGACGCCGACCGTCACCTCGGCGACCCGCCGCAGCCGCTGGCCGTAGGACGTGCCGAGACAGATCACCGCGACGACCGGCGCGAAGAACGGTCTCGGGTGGCCGATGACGTCGTGCGCCAGGAACCAGGCGAGGCCAGCGGCGACGGCGCACTGCCCGATGTGCCAGGACTTGGTGCGCAGTCGGGTGAGTCGCTGGTCGAGCGAGACCCGGCCCCGCTCCAGGACTCTGACGAAGGGGCCGGAGTCGCTCACGGCGCCGACCCTAGCGGCTCAGGACAGCGTGCGGGCCGCCCGCTGCAGGGCCGCGACCATCGGCTCCCGCCCGGCCGCGTAGTTGTAGTCCTGTCCCGCCAGGACCATCGAGACCATCGCGATGCGGTTGCCGACCACGGTCATCCCCTGCGCGTCGAAGTACTGCGCGTAGCGGTCGCCCTTGACCGGTCCGTAGGTCAGGAGATACCAGCCCGCGGTGCCATCGGGGACCGCCACGTCCTCGAGCGCGCCGACCTTCGGCCTGGTGTGCCGGGTGAGCCGGTCGGCGCACCGGGAGCGCCAGGCCTCCAGCACGGCGTACGCGCGACGGGCGGTCGTGGTGTCGGCGAACTGCGCCACCAGCTCGCCGGCGCGGTCGGTGCCGGCGGACGTCGCCGCGGGGAGGTAGCGGCGGACCAGGGCCCGCTCGGCGCCGATCGACAGCATCGAGAACCGCTGGCAGGTGCCGAACGACGCACTCGGGCTCTCCGGAGCCGTTGGACCGGGCCTCCAGCGGAAGTCGGCGTTGAAGCCTGGGACCTCCTCGGCGCCGAGCAGGCTGCCGGCCAGGCCGGTCGGCGACGACGAGGCATCGGGCGTGGACGACGTGGACGACGTGGACGACGTGGACGACGTGGACGACGTGGGCGACGTGGGCGACGTGGAAGGCGACGTCGAGGCAGAGGTGGACGGCGACCCGGACGCTCCGGCGCCGGACGGTGAGGAGCCTGCGTCGTCGGCGGCGGAGCCGTTGCAGGCGGTCGCGACGAGGCAGAGCGCGACACAGGCCAGGAGACGTGCAGTGGCACGGGTGGCCATGGGGATCCTCACTCATCGGGCGGGGGGCCCTTCCAGCGTAGGGTTGACGCCTCGTGGTCGCCGTCACCTGTGGGGGTGTGTCCCGATACGGTGTCCCCCGTCCCCGTGCCTGCTGCGGGAGGCCATGTGTCCGACTGTGAGGAGGTCCGGTGTTCCCACGGCGACGTCGGACCCGCCTGCTCGGCCCGGTGCTCGTCGCGTCGGCGCTCCTCCTGGCCTCGGCCTGCACGTCCGCGGGTGACTCCTCACCCTCGCCGGCTGCCAGCTCCTCGCCGGCGACTGCCTCGCCGACCGGGCCGGTGACCCTTCGGTTCGCGGTCTACGGCGGCGCCGCGGAGCTCGCGGCCTACCGGGTGATGGCCCACGCCTACGAGAGGCGGGAGCCCGACGTCACCGTGCGCGTCGAGGGGGTCGGCGGCGCCGCCGCGGAGCGCGCCAGGCTCGACCGCCAGTTCGAGGCGGGCACCGCGCCGGACGTGTTCCTCACCCCCTCGACGGCGCTGCCCCGCCTGGTCGAGGACGACCGCGTGCAGCCTGTCGACGGGCTGCTGGAGACGCGCGGCGTGCAGTTCGGCGACCACTACGAACGGCTGGGGCTCGAGGCTTTCGCCGCCGACTCGGCGCTGCAGTGCATGCCCGACGACGTGTCGCCCCAGGTGGTGTTCTACAACAAGCGCCTGCTCACCCCGGCCGTCCTGGCCACCCTGGCCACACCGGAGGCGCCGCAGCTGATCCCGCAGGTGAACGGCTGGACGTGGGAGCAGTTCGGCACCGCAGCGCGGAGGATCACCCGGCCCGGTGTCAAGGGCGTCTACCTCGCACCCACCCTGGAGACCCTGACGCCGCTGCTGAGGTCCGCCGGCACCGACATCGTCGACGACCCCAAGAGGCCGACCACGCTCCAGCTCTCCGACGGCACCGCCCGCTCCACGTTGGAGAGCATCCTGAGGCTGGCACGCAACCCGAGGATCACCCTGACGGGTGCGCAGATCGCCTCGGAGAGCGTGCTGAGCCGCTTCGAGCACAACCGCCTCGGGATGATCACCGGCACCCGCGCCCTGGTGCCGGTGCTCCGCGCGATGCCGGGACTGCAGTTCGACGTCTATCCGCTGCCGAGGTTCGACCACTTCGCGACGGTGGCGGACGTCAGCGGCTA
>JBDTXF010000041.1:0-11711 GCA_040006355.1 Nocardioidaceae bacterium
CCCCGACTGCAGCGCGTGCGGACTGCCGCCCCTCGGCACCCAGGGCCACCTGTGGCTGCTGATCTTCTCCCAGGGGCTGGTCGGGACGGTGCTCTTCCTGGGGTTCTTCTGGATCGCCTTCCTGCGCAGCTGGCGATGTCGGACCACCGCCGAGACCCTGTGCACCTTCATGCTCGTCTTCTTCGCCCTCCAGCTGTTCATCTACGACATCCTCGGCCTGCCGCTGATCACGGTGATGATCGCCGTCGGGCTGGTGTGGCGCGAGCAGAAGGGGTCGTCCAGTGGGCACCCCGACCGGCACGACGCCTTCAGGGCACTGGGCCGGCTCCGCTCGGTGACCCCGTTCCTGATGGTCCTCACACTCGTCGGCGCGGCGATCGGAGCGGGGTTCGCCACCCGGCTGCCGTCGCACTTCGCGACCACCACCTCGGTGATGCTCAACGACCTTCCGGTGGCGCTGAACAGCGACAACCGCACCAGCGACGGGACCATCAGCGTCCGCAGCACCACCGTGGACACCGAGGCCGCGATGATCACCTCCTTCCAGACCCTGAGCGCGGCCGCTGGGACCAAGGACGCGACGGTCATCGACGACCTGCGCACCCAGGTCAGCGTCACAGCCGCCCCGAACACGAAGGTGCTCCTCGTCCAGGTGCGGGACCACGACGCCGCGACCTCACGTCGCCTCACGCTCGCCGTGGTGGGGTCCTATCTGCAGGAGCGCAACGCCCAGCTCGCGCAGCGTCAGACCATGGCCCTGGCAGCAGCCGACAGCGTGGCCGCCGGAACGGTCAGCCCCGCGGTGACGAGCACCAGTGGGCGCGCCGGTGAGACGATCCCCGAGCTCCTGGTCACCCCCCGCACCGCCGGACGGGTGGTCGGCACGAGCCCCACGAAGCTCGTCCGGAGGGACGTGGAGGTCCCGATCGGCTCCGGGGCGGCCCTCGGTCTCGCCCTCGGTGCCTTGTTGCTGGCGGCCCGTCCCGACCGCACACCCGCCCTGCTGACCGGCCGGCGCAGGTCTCGCGGCCGAGGCCCCGCACCCGACCTACGGACGCCGACCACATGAGCACCTCGAACGACGCTCCCGAGGGGACGGTCGACGTCTCGAGCGAGCTGCCGACCGTCGACGTGGTCATCGCGACGCGGGACCGGCCGGAGCTGCTGGCGACCGCCCTGGACGCCGTGTGGAACCAGACCTACCCCGGGCCGATCCACTGCACGGTCGTCTTCGACCAGAGTCCTCCGCGCCCCGAGCTCGAACGCAGCGAGCCGCACCGGTCGGTCACCGTGATCAGCAACACCCGCTCGCCCGGACTGGCCGGCGGTCGCAACTCCGGCATCGCCGCCGGGACCGGTGACCTGGTCGCGTTCTGCGACGACGACGACGAGTGGATGCCGACCAAGGTCGAGAAGCAGGTCGCGGGGCTGCGCGGGTCCAGGGCGTTGACCAGCGTCACCGGCATCGTCGTCAGCTACGCCGACAGCACGGTCACCCGCATCCCGTCACCCGAGCACCTCGAGCTGCGGGAGCTGGTCCGTGACCGCAGCATGGAGGCGCACCCGTCCACGGTGATGGTCAGGCGATCCGCCCTCGAAGGACCGATCGGGCTCGTCGACGAGGAGATCCCCGGCAGCTACGGGGAGGACTTCGACTGGATCATCCGGGCCGCCCAGGCCGGGTCCATCGACGTCGTCGGCGAGCCTCTCGTGAAGGTCCTGTGGGGGCAGTCGATGTTCTCCCAGAAGTGGCAGACGATCATCGACGCGATCGACTACCAGCTCGCCAAGCACCCGGTGTTCCACGAGGACCCCTCCGCCCTCGGCCGGCTCTACGGGCGCCGGTCGTTCGCGCTGGCAGCGCTCGGCAGCACCCGGCCGGCCCTGCGACAGGCCGCGCAGACCGTGCGGGTCAACCCGCGTGAGCGCCGCGCCTACCTCGCCGCGGCCGTGGCCCTCAAGCTGGTCTCCGCCGAGCGCCTGATGGCCATCGCGCACCGGCGGGGTCACGGCATCTGAGCCGTCGCGCACCCTCCGCGCCGTGAGCCGTCGCTCGCGGAGGCGTCGTATCAGCCTGCCCTGAGCCCGCGCCGTGCTGCCGGCGGGCCGGCGGGCCAGATGGCTCTCCACCCCGGTCTCTCGACCCCTCGGCACCGGTCATACGACCCCTGAGCAGGGGTCCTGGGACTCATCAAGGTCGCCGTGGAACGAGCAGCCGCCGTGCCCGTTTTGGAATGATTTCGACCGAAATCTCAAGTGGCTGGCGATGCGCGTCGATGCTCCACGCGCAACCCCAGAACCCCGCCGTCTACCGGACCTTCAGGTGATCGACATGTCCAGCCACCACCTCGTCAAGAGCTTGTCTCGCCTCTTGCCGTTGCCACTCCTGCTGATGTCGTCGGGGCTGGCCCTCGGGGCGAACCCGGCCTCCGCGCAGACCCCGTCCGTCGACCTGGTGACCAACGGGGCCTTCGAAGCGGGTCTCACCGGTTGGGAGGCCGGTGTGGCCAGCACCAACGTCAAGGTCGTCCCGATCGCCCGCGGACACGCCGCCATGATGGCGACCGGTCGCACCCGCGACGTCGTCATCACCAATCATCGGTCTGCGGTGCTCGCCACCGCCACGGGTCAGCGCCTCACCGCCACCGCCTGGGTGCGCACCACCCAGCCCGGCCAGCAGGCCAAGCTCGCAATCATGCAGACCCCCCGCACCGGCTCGGCGCGCTTCTCCTCGACGACCATCCGCACGGTGCGCGCCTGGAGCAAGGTCTCGATCTCGACCCCGGCCGTCTCCGCCGGAGCGCTCGTCGAGCTGCACATCCGGGCCATGGACCTCCGACCGGGCAGTCAGTTCTACGTCGACAACGTGTCTCTCGTCGGCGATGTCGTCTTCACCACCGGGACCCCGACCCCGCCGACCGCGACGGCTCCCGTCCCGGGTGAGACCCTGACGAACGGCTGCAGCTACGGCGCCCGGGGGATCCCGAGCTGTGGCGCCCTGCTCGGCAGCGCCTTCGGCGGCAACGCGGACCCCGCCCCGTGGGAGAAGGACATGAGCCACCACCTCGGCATCCACCGCACCTACTACGGCGCCACCGGCGTCGCCAGCGCGGTCGCCACGGCCCAGAAGGACCTGGCCGCCGACCGGATGCCGTGGATCAGCTTCAAGCTCCCCTACAGCTGGACCGACATGGCCGACGGCAAGGGCGACGCCTGGGTCACCGACCTGGCCACCCGGCTGAGCAAGCTCGACGGCCCGGTCTGGATCGCGTTCCACCACGAGCCCGAGGGTGACGGCGCGATCACCGAGTGGACCCGGATGCAGGCCCACCTCGCACCCATCGTGCGGGCCGCCGCTCCGAACGTGGCCTACTCCATCGTGCTCACCGGCTACCACCAGATCTTCGGGGACGCGCAGTACCACCTCGACTCGCTGATGCCGAAGAACACCACGATCGACCTGCTCGGCTTCGACGTCTACGACAAGTTCGGGACCGTCAAGAACGGCAAGGAGCTCACCGACCACACGGACTTCACGAACGACTACTTCACGAAGTTCAACACCTACGCCACGGCCCACGGCCTGGCCTGGGGCATCGCGGAGACCGGATACAGCGACAAGTCCGCGCTCGACAACCCGGCCTGGATCCTGAAGACCTACCGTGAGCTGGTGCAGACCGGCGGGGTAGCCTTCACCTACTTCAACACCAACCTGAACAGCATCGCCCCCTGGGCGCTGTCCACCCAGGCCAAGAAGGACGCCTTCACCACGGCGCTACGCACCGCACCGACGCTCTGAGCGGAATCACCCGGAGCCCGCCCCGAGAAGAGGAACCGAGTGACCGAGGGTCTGATCGAGACCTACCTGTCCACGTTGCACAACATGTGGCCGACCAGCCCCGAGCCGCGGCTCCTCCGAAGCCGCGGCTCTCGGCGTTCGTCGGCCGCGGGGGACGTCGGCTTCTACGTCCTGCCCGACCTGTCCGCTCCTCGGATGCTGGTGCCGGCCGGAAACCCGGTGGCCGCAGCTCGCTCGATGCAGCGGTTCAGCGCCGCTCTCTCGATGCCCGACACGGTCAAGCGGCTGGGAGTCTCCGCCACCTTGCGGAGCAGGTCCGGGTTCGTCTTCCCGGACCGCATCGAGGTGGTCGACGGTGCGGGATCGCTGCGGGCCTGGCTCGGTGACGTGCTGGGCGAGCCGGTGGACTTCAGCGTGGCGCTCGGCACCGCCCGGGCCAACCGCAAGCCGGTGCTGCAGGTGTTCGACGCGAAGGGTCGCAGCCTGGCCTTCGCCAAGGTCGGCGCGACGCCGCTGGCCGAGGTCGACGTGGCCGCCGAGGTCGCGGCTCTGACCACCCTCGGCCGTGCGGGGACACCGGCCGGCACCGTGATCCCGCGGCTGATCCACGCGGCGCGCTGGGAAGGCCAGCTGGTGCTGGTGATGAGTGCCCTGGAGACCTCGTGGTGGCAACGCCCGGGACGCCAGTGGGAGCTCCCCCTGGCGACGATGGACGCGCTGCACGCCCACTTCGCCACGGACCCGGTCCCCCTCACCGACATGCCACTGTGGCAGGCGTTGAGCGAGGCGTGTGACCAGCTGCCGAGCTCCACGACCCGGGACCGGCTCAGCGCCGGGCTCGCCGCTCTGGCCACGCTCGCCGGCGACCGTGACCTGGTGCCTGGCGCGTGGCACGGCGACTGGACCCCCTGGAACATGGCTCGCCGCCGCGGCCTGGTCCAGCTGTGGGACTGGGAGCGCTTCGAGACGGGCGTCCCCGCGGGGCTGGACCGCTGCCACTACGGCGTCAACGCAGTGTGTCGCCGCGACGGGGTCAGTGTCAGGTCCGCACTCATCGGCCTCCGTCTTGCCGGTGTCGAGCTCGACACCCGGTCCGACGCCGGCCATGACCGGCTGGTCGCTGCGACCTACCTCGCGGCGATCACCTGCCGCTACCTCGTCGGCGCGCAGTCGGAGCTGGGCGCGACGATCCGCAGCCGCAGCCAAGCGATGCTGGACACCTTCGAGCACGTGGTGAGGGGAGCGGGCCGATGAGCCGACCGCGCCTGTTCCGCGCGCTCACCCGGCAGGTCGACAGGCACGCCCCGCGAGGACTGGTCACCTGGGCCCGCTCCGCGGCCAGAGGGGTCGGGACGCTGACCGCACGGTGGCGGATGACCCCGTCGTTCATCGTGGTCGGCGCCCAGCGGGCCGGAACGACGACGCTCTACCGGGTGCTCAGCGAGCATCCTTCGGTGATGCGGCCGACCGTCTCGAAGGGGATCGGCTACTTCGACCTGAGCTATGACAGGGGTCCCCGCTGGTATCGCGGGCACTTCCCGCTGACCTGGTCGGGGCGGCGGCGGGCCGGCGCCGACGCGGTCACCTTCGAGAGCAGCGGCTACTACCTGTTCCACCCACTCGCTGCCGAGCGGATCGCCCGGGACCTGCCCGGCGTCCGCCTGGTGGTGATGGTGCGCGAGCCGGTCGAGCGGGCCTACTCAGCCCACCGTCACGAGCTGGCCCGCGGCTTCGAGACCGAGGAGTTCGAGAGGGCCCTCGAGCTCGAGCCGGAGCGCACCGAGGGTGAGCGCGAGAAGATGCTCGCCGACCCCTCCTACCAGAGCTTCGAGCACCGGCACCACTCCTACCTGGCCCGCAGCCGCTACAGCGAGCAGATCGTCCGGCTGCAGGAGGCCGTCGGTGCCGACCGGGTCTGGATCGTCGACGCCGACCGGTTCTTCGAGCAGCCGCACGAGGAGTTCGAGCTGCTGCGCGCGTGGCTCGGACTGGCCCCCTGGCGACCGACGTCGGTGGAGCAGTGGAACGCCCGCCCGCGCGACCCGCTCTCCCCGGAGCTCAGGTCGCGGTTGACCGACTACTTCGAGCCCTTCGACCGCGTGCTCGCCGAGCAGATGGGGCGCACCCCGCGGTGGCGGGAGTCAGCGGCCGAGGACTGAGCCGAGCCGCTCCAGCACCCGCTCCCCCGCGTGTCCGTCCTCGTGCGGGCAGAACCGCGCGACGAACTCGTCGTACGCCGTGGTGCGCGCCCAGCCGCCCGCCCGATCGGTGACCACGTCGGCCAGCACGGCGGCGAGCTCCTCGTCGGTCGTCACCACCGGCCCGGGGGCCCACGCCTCGTAGTCGAAGTACATCCCCCGCACGTCGTCGCGATAGCGCTCGAGGTCCGGGGCGAAGAGCACGATCGGCTTGCGGGTGACCGCGAAGTCGAAGATCGCCGAGGAGTAGTCCGACACCAGCACGTCGGCGGCCAGGTAGAGGTCGGCGATCTCCGGGTGGGCACTGACGTCCACCACGAAGCCGGGGGTCTCCCCGGAGCGGGGGTCGACCGGCACGGTGACGTTCTTGTGGGTCCTCATCAGGAACCGGGAGCCCGGGGGGAGAGCCGCCTCGAGGGCCGCGAGGTCGGGCAGCACGCTCTGCCGGAACCGGCCGTCCTCAGACTTGTCGTCGTCACGCCAGGTGGGCGCGTAGAGCACCGCCGGCACGCCCGTGTCGAGACCGAGCTGCGTGCGGACCCGGCTGCGGATCCCCGCGGCGTCCGGACAGGACAGCACGTCGTTGCGCGGGTAGCCGGTCTCCCAGATCGGCCCCTCGTAGCCGAAGGCGCTGCGGAACAGCGTGCTGCAGACCGAGCTGGGCGAGACCAGGTAGTCCCAGGTGGCGACGTCGCGCACCATCCGCTTCAGGTGCGCCCGGGCACCGGCGTAGGCGTGCGACCGCTCGTCGTGGCCGATCAGCTTCAGCGGGGTGCCGTGCCACGTCTGGACGTAGGTCGTGCGCGGCCCCTTGACCAGGTGCTGGGAGATGATGTCGTTCGCGACCAGCAGGTCGGTGCTCAGCAGCCGGGCGAAGTACGCCGCGGAGTGCCGCTGCACGGTCCGCACGTCGGAGGGGAACCCACCCGTCGCGCCGGAGCTCACCCAGGTCCGGCGTGCGTCCGGCCACGCGCGGCCGATCTCCTCCGACAGGCTCCGCGGGCTGTCCGCGTAGAGGCCGCGCCAGCTCTCGAACAGGACAGAGGTCCTAGCCACCGTCCACCCCCTGCCGGGGGTCCGGCTCCGCGGCGACGGACCCGCGCCGCCGGAGGAGGCCGCGCAGCACGCCGAGCATCAGCGGGCGCCTGCCCAGCCAGAGCGCGCCGAGGTAGAACGGCGCCAGGACGAGGCAGGCCAGGACCAGCATCCAGAAGCGCAGCTGCACGAAGTGGCTCAGCACGAGGACCGGCGCGGCGATGCACACGAGGTTGGCGCCGGCGACGATGAGGGCCGCCCTGCCGAGGCTGCTGATGCCCATCGTCAGCCGGGTCTGGATCACCGACAGCAGGCACCGGCTCGAGGACGCCGCCGCCCAGGCGAGCGCGGCGCCGGTGATCCCCATCGTCGGGATCAGCCACAGGCAGAGCCCGATGTCCAGCGCGAGGGCGGCCAGGTTGTTGAACAGGCTCAGGCCGCTGCGGCCGGACATCAGCAGCAGCGTGTCCGCGGCTCCGGTGGCCACGTTGAACAGCATCGCCAGCGACATCAGCAGCACCGTGGCGACCCCGTCGTCCTGGTAGCGCTGGCCGAACAGTCCCAGGTAGGCCAGCGGTGCGCTGCCGATCACGGCGTACATCGGCCAGGCGACCGCCATGCTCCAACCGGTCGCGACCTGGTAGACCTCGCGTAGGCTCTCGACCTCGTGGTGGGCGATCAGGGCCGTGAACTTCGGCTGCAGGACCTGCTGGATGGCCTGGGTCCCGAACTGGCCGAGGGCCACGAAGCGGGTCGCGGCCGTGTAGACGGCGGCGTCCGTCGGGGACATCAGCGCCGCGATCAAGATGATGTCCATCCGCTGGATCGCCATCTGGGAGATCCGGGTGATCGACCGCGGCCAGGTGAAGGACCAGAAGGCCCGGCGCAGGGTCTTGTAGTCCTGGGTGGGCTCGGTGTGCAACAGGGTGCCCCGCCGGCGCAGGAACCGGCGGAACAGCCAGGCGGAGGTCACCGCCGCCACCGCATAGGGGATGGCCCAGGCGAAGGTCAGCCCCAGCAGGCTCGCACCCACCAGGGAGACCAGCAGGACCAGCAGCGGCTGCACCACGGGCCGCGCGATCTGGTCCACCAGCACCGTGGCCCGCATCCGACCGAAGGCACGGGTGCCGGCCAGGGCGAGGGTGTTCCAGGTGGCGAACGGCACCAGCACGGCGAGGATGCGGAGGCTGGTCGGGCCCTGACCACTGTCGAGCCCGATGAGCCGGGCCACCGGCTCCGCGAACACCAGGAGCAGGACGGCCAGGACCACCGAGTAGCCGATGGTCGGGCGCATCGCGGCTCGCAGCGTGGGCGGGATGTCACCGTGCCGGCCCTGGGCCTCGTAGCGCAGCATGAACCGCCCCAGCCCCGTCTCGGCGCCGAGCGTGGACATCGCGGTGAGCAGCAGGAAGGCGGAGTTCGCGGTGAAGAACAGCCCCGCGGTGTGCGTCGGGAAGCGGTTCGTCACCACCAGCACCAGCAAGAAGCCGGAGCCGGCGGAGGCGGCAGCGCCCACCAGTCCGAGCGCACCGCCGCGGGCGACCTGGGTCAGGTGGCGGCGGGTGTCGGTGCCCGGCGGAACATTCGTCTCCGTCATGGTCGCCAGGAGCAGGCGGCCTCAGCCATCGAGGCGACGGCCCACGGGAGCGACACTCTCCTCGTCGTGGACGTCCGGAGCCACCCTTGGGGAGGCGGAGCGGGAGGCGGTCGTGGCGCCGGCGCGGTCGTCGTAGCCGACCTCCGGCGCAGGCCGGGCCGGGGCCTCCTCGGCGTGTGCGACCTCGCGCAGGGTGCGGGCCCGGGTCAACAGCGCCAGGACGAGGATCCCCAGCGCGAACCCGACCAGGGCACCGCCGACCAGGAACAGCGCCATGGTCGTCCGGGGGCTGCGGCTGGTCACGTGGGCCGGGGTGATCACCTGGCCGGGGTCGACCTCACCGGTCTGCAGGTCCGCGAGTGCGGTCCGCAGCTGGGCGATCTGGGTGGTCGCGCCGTTGACCTGCTCCTGCAGCACCGCTCGGCGTACGACGACCAGCTCGGCACTCTGCTTGCGGACCAGGGCGTCGAGGTCACGGGTCTGGCGGTTGATCTGCTTCTGGATGCGGCCGGCCTGCGCGGAGACGACCTGGTTGGCCCGCTCGGTGCGGAACGCCAGGTATGACTTGGCGAAGCTCTGCGCCCGGGCGCGGGCGTCCGCCCGGGAGCCCGCGGTCTGGTCCACCACGAGGATCTGGGTGTTGGCCGGCACGGTGACGCTCAGCCCGTCGAGCGCCTCCCGGGTGGTCAGCCCGCCCAGCTCGGTGACGACCTTCGCAGCGACGGTGTCGGAGGACACCAGCTGGGCCTCGGTCTCCAGGTTGACCAGGTCGTCGCCGTTCCCGTTCGGCGAGTAGGGGTTGCCGGTCAGCGGTGCGACGAGCACGGACGCCTCGGCCGTGAACCGGTCGGCGCTCCTGCTGCCGAGCGCGAAGCCTGCCGCCGCGCCGAGCACCGTCAGCACCACGATCACGATCACGCCCTGGACCGGTCCGCGCGCTCGGCGCGGAGCCTTCTCGTCCTTCAACCTGGTCCCCCTCAGTCCGGATGTGCCGAGACAAGTCTAGACGCCGGGCGAGGCGCTGTCGGACGTACGCCGATTCGCGTCGGCATCGGTCGCTCACCCGGCCTCGTGACGGCCGGGACGGAGGGGGCTCCTAGGCTGGCGGCATGCGCATCGTCTCGCTCCTGCCGTCCACGACCGAGATCCTCTTCGACCTCGGGGCGGGCCCGGAGGTGGTGGGAGTCACCTTCGAGTGCGACCATCCTGCCGAGGCGCGCCAGCGGACGATCGTGTCCACGAGCGCGATGCCCGAGGGGCTCGGGCCGGCCCAGATCGACGCGTTCGTCGCGGAAGCGATGCGCAGGGGCGAGGACCTCTACCACCTCGACGAGGGGGCCCTCGCCGGCCTGGATGCCGACCTGGTGGTCACCCAGGACCTCTGCGCGGTCTGTGCCGTGGACGTCTCGGTCGTCGACGACGCCCTGTCGCATCTCGGATGCGCCGCCGAGGTGCTCACCATCGACCCGCACACCCTGGAGGAGGTGCTGGCCTCGATCGGCACGCTCGGTGCGGCCACCGGCACCGAGGCCGCTGCCACCAGGCTCGTCGACTCGCTGCGAGCCCGCCTCGACGAGGTCGCGCAGCGCACCGCAGGGCTCTCACGGCCCCGGACCCTGGTGCTCGAATGGACCGACCCGGCGTTCGCCCCGGGCCACTGGGTGCCGGAGATGGTCGAGCGGGCAGGCGGCCGGTCGGTGCTCGGGACCACGGGCGAGAGGTCGTTCCGGGTGTCCTGGGACGAGGTGCGCTCGGCGCGGCCCGAGGTGGTGGTCTGCGCGCCCTGCGGCTTCGGCCTCGAGCAGTCGGTGTCCCTGGCCCAGCAGGTGGTGGCGGCCGGGGTCCTGGCTGCGGACGTCGCGGTGTGGGCCGTGGACGCCAACGCGTCCTTCGCCCGGCCCGGCCCGCGGCTGGTCGACGGGGTCGAGGCGCTGGCCGGGCTCCTGCATCCGGAGGCGGTCGCCGCCTCCCCCATCGCTCGACGGGTCCGCTGACTACCGCGCGGCGAGGTAGGACAGCAGGTCCTGGCGGGTGACCACCCCGATCGGCTTGCCGTCCTCCTGCACCAGCAGGGCGTCCGCCTTCTCGAGCTTGACGACGGCCTCCCCGACCGGCTCGCTCGCACCGACGGTGAGCAGCGGCTCGTCCATGTGCTGCTCGACCGGGTCGATCAGCTTCGCCTGGCCGGAGTAGAGCGCGTCGAGCAGGTTGCGCTCCGACACGCTCCCGGCGACCTCGGCGGCCACGATCGGCGGCTCGGCGCGGACCACGGGCATCTGCGAGACGCCGTACTCCTGCAGGATGTGCACGGCCTCGGCGATCGTCTCGCCCGGGTGGGTGTGCACCAGGTCGGGGATCCGGCCGCTCTTGCCGCGCAGCACCTCGCCGAGGGTCTGGCTGCTGGCGCCGTGCAGGAAGCCGTACTGGCTGAGCCACTCGTCGTTGAACACCTTGGCGAGGTAGCCGCGACCCGAGTCCGGCAGCAGGACGACGATCACGGCGTCGTCACGGCCCTCCCTGGTCAGCTCGTGGGCGAGCTGCACCGCGGCGAACGCCGCCATGCCCGACGAGCCGCCGACCAGAAGTGCCTCCTCGCGGGCGAGCCGACGGGTGAAGGCGAAGGAGTCGCCGTCGGAGACCTCGATGATCCGGTCGGCGATGTTCCGGTCGTAGGTGGTCGGCCAGAAGTCCTCACCGACACCCTCGACGAGGTAGGGCCGGCCGGACCCCCCGGAGTAGACCGAGCCCGCCGGGTCCGCGCCGATGATCTGCACCTCGGGGTCCTGCTCCTTGAGGTACCTGCCGATGCCGCTGATCGTGCCACCGGTGCCCACGCCGCAGACGAAGTGCGTCACGCGCCCGTCGGTCTGCTCCCACACCTCCGGGCCGGTCGTCTCGTAGTGGGAGCGCGGGTTGTGGGGGTTGGCGTACTGGTTGGGCTTCCAGGCCCCGTCGATCTCGGTGACGAGCCGGTCAGAGACGCTGTAGTAGGAGTCCGGGTGGTCGGGCTCGACGGCGGTCGGGCAGACGACCACCTCCGCGCCGTACGCCTTGAGCACGTTGCGCTTGTCCTCGCTGACCT
>JBDTXF010000042.1:0-11443 GCA_040006355.1 Nocardioidaceae bacterium
CGTCGAGCAGCGGATCATCGAGGTGGTCAAGGGGCCGGTCCTCGACGAGGACCTGGTGCGGGTCTCCGCCCGGCTCGCCGCGGCCGGCTGGCCTTTGGGCTCGCCGCTGACGGAGCGATCCCTCGACGAGCGACCCGGACTCGTGGGGCGGGTCGTCGACTGGCTGCGCGCCGGCTATCCGGCCGGGCTGCCCGCCACCGACTTCGTCCCCCTGGTCGCGCTGCTGCGTCGTCGGCTCACCGACGACGAGGTGCACCAGGTCTCCCGGCTCCTGGTCGAGACCGGCGTGCTGCCCAGCGACCGGGTGGACATCGGCACCGCGATCGCTGGGGTGACCTCCGAGCTGCCCACCGACCCCGACGTCGAGCGGGTCCGCGGCTACCTCCTGGAGCACGGCTGGCCGGTGGACTTCACCGTCTGAGCCCGTTTGCCGATCGTGGCTGGGGTACCTCTGCGGTCCACCCCGCGAGAGGAGCCCCTCCACGATGAAGGCAGTGACCTGGCATGGTCGGCGCGACGTACGCGTGGAGGAGGTGCCGGACCCGGTCATCGAGCAGCCCAACGACGCGATCGTGAGGATCACCTCGAGCGGCCTGTGCGGCTCCGACCTGCATCTGTATGAGACCCTCAAGCCGTTCATGGGCGAGGGCGACATCCTCGGTCACGAGCCGATGGGGATCGTGGAGGAGATCGGCTCCTCGATCACCAACCTCAGGGTCGGTGACCGGGTGGTGATGCCGTTCCAGATCTGCTGCGGCAGCTGCTGGATGTGCGACCAGGGTCTGTTCACCCAGTGCGAGACCACCCAGGTCCGCGACCAGGGCATGGGTGCGGCGCTGTTCGGCTTCAGCAAGCTGTACGGCGAGGTGCCCGGCGGTCAGGCGGAGCTCCTCCGGGTCCCGCAGGCGCAGTTCATGCCGATCAAGGTCCCCGAGGGCCCGGCCGACGAGCGCTTCCTGTTCCTGTCCGACGTCCTCCCCACCGCGTGGCAGTCGGTGGTCTACGCCGACGTCCCCAAGGAGGGCACGCTGCTCGTGCTGGGCCTGGGCCCGATCGGCGACATGGCCACCCGGATCGCCCTGCACCTCGGGTTCCGGGTGATCTCGGTCGACCTGGTCCCCGAGCGGCTGGCGCGTGCCCAGCGCCGCGGCGCCGAGGTGATCGACCTCTCCGCCGTCGACGACGTCGCCGAGGAGGTCCGCTCGCTCACCCAGGGGCGCGGGGCCGACTCGGTCATCGACGCCGTCGGCATGGAGGCGCACGGCTCGCCCGTCGCCGCCGCCGGGCAGCGGCTCTTCGGGGCGATGCCCACGAGGCTCAGCGCCGCGATCATGGGCAAGGTCGGGCTGGACCGGATGGACGCGATCTACACCGCGATCGACGCCGTGCGTCGCGGCGGAACGATCTCGCTGATCGGCGTCTACGGCGGTCAGAGCGACCCGATGCCGATGCTGACGATGTTCGACAAGCAGCTCCAGCTGCGGATGGGTCAGGCCAACGTCAAGCGCTGGGTGGATGACATCATGCCCCTGCTGGTCGACGTTTCCGACCCCCTCGGCGTGGACCAGTTCACCACCCACCAGGTGCCGCTCGCCGACGCGCCCGCGGCGTACGAGATGTTCCAGAAGAAGCAGGACGGGGCCATCAAGGTGGTCTTCAAGCCCTGAGCCGTCATCGCGGCGAACGGTCCGCGTCCCCCGCACAGCTTGTGTGCGGGGGAACCCGAAGCTGTTGGCTCAACCTCAGACCTCCACGCGGACCGATGGTGCAGCGAGATATGTGCTGCACCGACGTCGCACGAGGTCTGGATGCGTCGATGACCCATTGCACCACACCAGCACCCCATCCCACCGATCCGGAAGAGAGCCATCGTGTCCACTGACGCCATCGTCCTGCTGAAGAACGACCACAAGGAGATCCGCAAGGCCTTCACCGCCTTCGAGAAGGCCGGCGAGAAGGCCTTCGCGGCCAAGGGCAGCCTGGTCGAGAGGATCATCGAGCTGCTGACCGTGCACACCTACATCGAGAACGAGGTGATGTACCCCCGCGTGCGTGACCTGCTGCCGGCTCTCGAAGCGGACGTGCTCGAGTCCTACGAGGAGCACCACGTGGCCGACGTGCTCGCGGTCGAGCTCTCCGCGATGAAGCCCGACGACGAGCGGTTCGCCGCCAAGACGACGGTGCTGATCGAGAGCGTCCGGCACCACATCGAGGAGGAGGAGCAGCAGTGGTTCCCGCAGGTCCGCGAGGGCCTCAGCCGCAAGGTCCTCCAGGAGATCGGCGCAGAGATGGTCGAGGCGAAGGCGAAGGCGCCGACCCGGCCCTCGCAGCCGAGCGCTCTGAAGAAGACCATCGACGCGGTCATCGCCTGAGCGCGGTTGACGGAGGCCGCCCGGTCTCGCAGACTCCCTCGCGAGGGGCGGACAGCGACGTCCGCCGGACGGATGAGGAGCCATGGTCTACTACCGCGAGGTCGGGCAGGTCCCTACGCGCCGGCACGTCGCGTTCCGCGACGAGCAGGGTGCGCTGCGCTACGAGGAGCTGATGGGGGAGGAGGGGTTCTCCTCCGACTCCTCCCTGCTCTACCACCGCGGGGTGCCGTCCGCGATCGTCGACAGCCAGGTCTGGGAGCTGCCCGACCAGCGCGTCGTCGCGAACCACCCGCTCAAGCCGCGGCACCTCCGGCTCCACGGGCTGTTCGAGGGGACCTCGGGCCTCGACGCGGTGCAGGGTCGCCGGCTGGTCCTCGGCAACGGGGACGTCCGGCTCTGCTACGTGGTCGCCGACACCGTCTCGCCCTACTACCGCAACGCGGTGGGTGACGAGTGCGTCTACGTCGAGCACGGCAGCGGGACCGTGGAGACGGTCTTCGGGGAGCTGTCCTACCGCGGCGGCGACTACGTGCTCGTGCCGCGGGCCACCACGCACCGATGGCTGCCGGCCGAGCCGTCGCGGCTCTACGCCATCGAGGCGAACAGCCACGTCGCGCCGCCGAAGCGCTACCTCTCGACGTACGGCCAGCTGCTCGAGCACGCGCCGTACTGCGAGCGCGACCTGCACGGCCCGATCTCGCCGATGCTGTCCGAGGGGACTGACGTGGAGGTGCTGGTCAAGCACCGGGGCGGTGGTCCCGGAGGCCTGGTCGGGACCCGGATGACCTATGCGACGCATCCCTTCGACGTGGTCGGCTGGGACGGCTGCCTCTACCCCTACACGTTCAACGTCGAGGACTTCATGCCGATCACCGGCAAGGTGCACCAGCCGCCGCCGGTGCACCAGGTCTTCGAGGGTGGCAGCTTCGTGGTCTGCAACTTCGTGCCCCGCAAGGTCGACTACCACCCCGACTCGATCCCGGTGCCCTACTACCACTCCAACGTGGACAGCGACGAGGTGATGTTCTACGTCGGCGGCGACTACGAGGCACGCAAGGGCTCCGGCATCGGCATCGGGTCGATCTCGGTGCACCCGGGCGGCTACGCGCACGGCCCCCAGCCGTCCGCGGTCGAGGCGTCGATCGGGGCGGAATACTTCGACGAGCTCGCCGTGATGGTCGACACCTTCCGCCCGCTCGAGCTCGGGGAGGCCGGTCTCGCCGCGGAGGACCCGGCCTACGCCTGGACCTGGGCGGGGCGCCACCGCTCGGACGGGCACTCGTAGCGCCCCCGCTGCCGGCTTTGCGTCGACCCTGTCGACGAGGATCGAGTGCATGTCCGAGCGGTCGGGGGCAGGATGTCGCCATGCCGACCTACATCGCCCTGCTGCGGGCCGTCAACGTGGGCGGGCGGTTCTACACGATGGCCGCGCTGCGCGAGCACCTCACCGGGTCCGGGCTGAGCGAGGTGGAGACCTACATCCAGACCGGCAACGTGCGGTTCCGCAGCGCGATGCGCTCACCGGCCAAGGTGGAGGCGCACGTGGAGAGCGTGCTCGGTGAGCACTGCGGCTTCGACGTGCCGTCGGTGATCTTCACCCCGGCCGAGCTCCGCGAGGTGTACGACGACGCGCAGCACGCCGCACCTCCCGCGTTCGGCGGGGGTGACGGGGTCCGACGCTTCGTGCACCTCTTCAAGGCCGGCGCGGCGCCGACGGGCGAGGTGGCCGACCGCATCGCCGCCTGGGACGCCCCCGGGGAGGCCGCGGTCGTGACCGGCCGCGCGGTGCACATCTGGATCGACGGACCGATGCACGAGGCCAAGCTGTTCCCCGCCTTCAAGAAGCCTCTCGCTCCCGGCACCGGCCGCAACCTCGCGGTGCTCACCGCCCTGACCGAGCAGTGGACCTGACGGGGGTGCGGGTCAGGGTGCGGACCGGGCGGGAGGTCAGCACCGGGGCGACGACGGCGAGGTAGACCACGCCGCTGACCACCAGGACGTCGCTGTAGCCGAAGGTCTCACCCCGTGGCCCGTAGGCGATCTGACCCAGCGGGATGGCGACGAACGAGCCCAGCCGGTCGTTGAAGTAGACCCGCGACAGCTTCGACTCCTCGACATTCTCCTGCAGCGCGAGGCTCCAGCCGATGTCGAAGACCTCCGTGCCGGCGCCGGCCAGGATCGCCAGCACCATCATCGGCACGACCCGGGGCTCGAGGCCGAGCCCGAGCACGGCGACCCCGAGGAAGCCGACGCCGACCATCCCGGCCAGCAGCGGACGCCGTACCGGAAGCCTGAGCATCACCAGCGTCATCACCAGCAGCCACCGACTCCGCCGACCAGCAGGAACGCCACCAGCGGGATCGTGCGCGGAGCCAGCACGATGCCCGGTGAGCTCGCCGAGTCGGTGAGGTCGGGGACCGCGAACGCGAGGGCGATCAGGGCCATCGTGGACCCGGCCGGTTCACTGCTGGTAGTGCTCCACGGTGTCAGTGCTGCGGGCCTCGGCGTCGCCCGGGTCCTGGTCGTACTCGCGACGCGCACGACGCTGGCGCAGCAGGTCCCAGCACTGGTCGAGCTGCTCCTCCAGGTGCCGGAGCCGGGCGGCATCGACCTCGTCGCCGCCGCGCAGCTGGTGCTCCTCGTCGACCAGACCCTGGATGCTGTGCAGGATGTCGCTGTCGGATTCGCTCATGCGGTCAGCATGCTCGACCCGAGGAGCCCAGGACAACCCCGCTGAGGGGTCACTGCCTCACCCTTTTCTGCGCGTGTCGCGGGAGCTGGTGACCCCTCGGCGGGTGGTCTCAGGCGAGGGTGACGCCGGCGCTGCGCATCTCGACGAGTGCCGCGTCGGTCGAGCCCGGGGCGACACCGGCGCACAGACCCTCCAGCAGCCGGGTCTCGAAGCCGTTGCGGACCGCGTCCAGGGCGGTCGCGCGCACGCAGTAGTCGGTGGCGATGCCGCACACGTCGACGTCGGTGACCTGGTGGCCGCGCAGCCAGTCGGCGAGGGTGGCGCCGGTGGGCTCACGCCCCTCGAAGCCGGAGTACGCCGCCTGGTGCTCGCCCTTGAGGAACACCGCGTCGAACGGCTGCGGGTCGAGGTTGGGGTGGAACGCCTCGCCGTCGGAGCCGACCACGCAGTGCGGCGGCCAGGAGTGGTCGAAGTCGGGGTGGTCGCTGAAGTGGTCGCCGGGGTCGATGTGGTGGTCCCGGGTGGCCACCGCGACCTGGTAGTCCGGAGCCTTCGGGTCCTGGTGGCTCCAGTGGTGCAGCAGCTCGCCGATCCGGAACGCCACCTCCGCCCCGCCGTCGACGGCCAGGCTGCCTCCCTCGCAGAAGTCGTTCTGGACGTCGACCACGATCAGTGCACGCGTCATGGGCCGAGGCTAGCGGTGCCCGCGACGACCGGAAGTGGCCGCTGCCTGCATCGCCGCCCGGCGTGTCGCGGCAGGGATGGCCCACGTGCGGGCCGCCGAGCAGGGATCGGCCACCGAGCAGCCGGCGCTCAGACCACGTGCCGGGTGGGGATCACCGGCTCGCCGCGGGAGAGCTGCTGGGCGACCTGGGGGAGCTCGGCGAGGGAGGCCCGGTGCCGCTCGCGCGCGGTCGCCAGGCTCTCCCGGCCCACGGTGACCCCGGCTGCCACCAGCGGGACGAGCAGCGACCGGTCGTCGCCGTCGTCCTCGGGCGGCCTGCCGATGCCGATCACCTCGGCCTCGGCCCTCCCCTGGGGGGACCGCTGGCGCAGGGCGTACTTGCGGCCGCCGATGGAGATCTTGTCCTGGCTGCGCTTCGCGACGCCGACCATCTCACCGTCCGCGCCCTCGCGGGACACCAGCTTGTAGACGAACCCGCAGGTCGGGTGGCCGCTGCCGGTGACCAGCGACGTGCCCACCCCGTAGCCGTCCACGGGCGCGGAGGCCAGGGAGGCGATCGCGTGCTCGTCGAGGTCGGAGGTGACCACGATCCGGGTGTCGCGCGCTCCCAGACCGTCCAGCTCCGCGCGCACCTGCTCCGCGAGCACGCCGAGGTCCCCGCTGTCGAGGCGGACCGCCCCCAGGTCGGTGCCGGCGACCGCGATGCCCATCCGCACCGCCTCGGCGACGTCGTAGGTGTCGACCAGCAGCGTGGTGCCCTTGCCGAGCGAGCTCACCTGGGCGGTGAACGCCTCGCGCTCGCTGTCGTGCAGGAGCGTGAAGCTGTGCGCGCTGGTGCCCGCCGTCGGGACGCCGTAGCGCTGCAGGGCGGCGAGGTTCGAGGTGGTCGTGAAGCCGGCGACGTACGCCGCCCGGGCGGCCGCCACGGCCGCCTCCTCGTGGGTGCGGCGCGAGCCCATCTCGATGCAGGGCCGGTCACCGGCGGCCCAGGTCATCCGGGACGCCGCCGACGCGATCGCCGAGTCGTGGTTGTAGACCGAGAGCAGCAGCGTCTCCAGGAGCACGGCCTCGGCGAAGGTCGACTCCACCACGAGCAGCGGCGAGTAGGGGAAGTAGGTCTCGCCCTCGGCGTACCCCCACACGTCGCCGGAGAAGCGGTAGCCCGCCAGCCACTCCAGCGTCGGCTCGTCGACCACCTGGTGCTCGCGGAGCACGTCGATCGCGTCGGCGTCGAAGCGGAACGCCTCGATCGCGTCGAGCGCGCGCCCGACGCCGGCCACCACGCCGTAGCGGCGGCCCTCGGGGAGCCGGCGGGGGAACATCTCGAAGACCGCCCGGCGGTCGGCCGTCCCGCCCGCGAGCGCGGCCTGCAGCATCGTCAGCTCGTAGTGGTCGGTCAGCAGTGCGGTCGAGGGGGTGCTCACGCGCACAGCCTAGGATGTGGGCCGTGTCCGCCCCTTCGCCCGTCGAGCTCGACAAGCCCGAGACCGACGACCTGACCTTCGTGGACCGACCCTGGGTGACGATCGTGTGGAACGACCCGGTCAACCTGATGAGCTATGTGAGCTATGTGTTCCAGTCCCACTTCGGCTACTCGCGCAAGAAGGCGGACAAGCTGATGCTCGAGGTGCACAACGACGGCCGCTCCGCGGTCTCGACCGGATCGCGCGAGGAGATGGAGCGCGACGTGCAGGCCCTGCACGAGTTCGGGCTGTGGGCGACGATGGAGAAGCAGACCTGATGAACGACGGCTTCCAGCGGCGCCGGCGCGGTGGGGTCCTTGCGACCTTCTCGGGGTTCGAGGCCGACCTGCTGCGGTCCCTGGCCTCCCAGCTCGTCGAGCTGCTGCGCAACGAGACGGCGGCCCCCACGGCCGGTGACGACCCGCTCGAGCGGCTGCTGGACTTCTCGGGCCCGACCACCGCACCCGACGACCCGGTGCTCGCGCGGCTGTTCCCCACGGCCTACCCGGACGACGAGGAGGCCGCCGGGGAGTTCCGGCGGTTCACCGAGGGCGGACTGCGCGATACCAAGGCGCAGGCGGCGGCCTCGGTCATCGAGGCGCTCGAGGAGGCCGGGCTGCCCCCCGAGCTCGGCGAGGACGGCCTGACCGTCGACATCGAGCTCGAGCAGGCGGACGCGGTGACCTGGCTCAGGTCGTTCACCGACATCCGGCTCGCACTGGCGACCAGGCTCGGCGTGGAGGACGGCGACGAGGACCACTGGCTGGCGATGCCCGACGAGGACCCCCGAGCCCACGTCTACGACATCTACCAGTGGGTCGGCTACCTCCAGGAGACGCTGGTCGCCGCCGTCTCCCGCTGAACGAGGGCTCCCTGCTCAACGGGGTGGTGCTGCGGCGACCGGGACGGCCGGATGGTGCACGCGGGCGACGTGCAGGCGGGCGTGCCGGATCGCGTCCGGGGTCGAGGTGAACAGGTGACCCTCGTGGGCCAGGCTGGCGTAGACCCCGAGCGACCCCAGGACGCCGCTGTGCTGGTCGCGCACCCCGGACAGCATGACCGTGATGCCGTGCGCCTCGAGCCGGGTGATCGTGTCCGCCAGCAGGGAGGCGCCGGTGACGTCGACGGCCGCGAGCCCCGACATCCGCAGGATCACCACGCGTACGTCGGACAGGGTGCTGAGCTCCAGCAGCGCCCGGTGCGCAGCAGCGAAGAACAGCGGACCGTCGAGCCGGTAGGCCACGATGTGCTCGTCGAGCAGCGCGTGCTCCTCCTGGCCGTGGCTGTCGGGTCCCGTGTCCGAGACGGGCACCTGCTCGAGGACCGCGGTCTTCGCCATCCTTCGCAGCGCGAGCACCCCGGCGGCCGCGACCCCGAGCACGACGGCGATCACCAGGTCGAGCGCGACGGTGGCGAACGCCGTACCGACCAGCACCACGGCCTCGCCGCGACCCGCCCGCACCAGCGTGCGCACGGACCCGATCTCCACCATCCGGATCGCGGTGGCGATCAGCACCCCGGCAAGCGCGGCCAGCGGGATGTGACCGACGACGGGCGCCAGCAGCAGGACGACGAGCAGCAGGAAGACCGCGTGCAGCACCGCCGCGAGACGCGAGGTGCCGCCGCTGCGCACGTTGACCGCCGTGCGGGCGATCGCCCCGGTCGCCGGGAGGCCGCCGAACAGCGGGCTGACCAGGTTGGCGAACCCCTGCCCGAGCAGCTCCCGGTCCGGGTCGTGCCGCTCGGAGACGCTCATCGCGTCGGCGACGCTGGCCGACAGCAGGCTCTCGAGCGCGGCGAGCACCGCCACCGCCATCGCGGGGACGAGCAGGTCCGGCAGGTGGGCCCAGGGGACGGCCGGCAGGTGCGGAGCGGGCAGCCGGGCGGGGAGGGCGCCGATCCTGGCGACGTCGAGGTGGAGGATCGCGGCGAGCCCCGTCGCCAGCACGACGGCGAGCAGCGAGCCGGGGACGGCGGGCCGGACCCGCGCGACGACCAGCATCAGCAGCACGACACCGAGGGTCAGCCCGGCGTCCCACCACTGCGGGTCCGCCAGCCAGCCCAGGGCCGCGGACCCGGCGGTGCTGTAGACGTGCCCGCCGGTGCCAGGCGTCCCGAGTGCGTTGGGCACCTGCTGCAGGCCGATGATCACCGCGATGCCCACGGTGAAGCCCTCGATCACGGGCAGCGGGATGAAGCGGGCGTAGGCGCCGAGGCCGGCCACCGCCATCACCAGCAGCAGCAGGCCGGCCAGCAGGCCGACCACCAGCACGCCGGGGGCTCCGAAGGCCGCGATGATCGGGATCAGCACCACGGTCATCGCCCCGGTGGGGCCGCTCACCTGGAGGTTGCTGCCGCCCAGCACCGCCGCGACCACCCCGGCCACGATCGCGGTGACCAGTCCCGCGCTCGCGCCCATCCCGGAGCTGATGCCGAAGCCGAGGGCGAGCGGGAGAGCGACCACCCCGACCGTCAGCCCGGCGACCAGGTCCCGGTGCGGGCTGCGCCGCATGGCGGTCAGCTCCGAGCGTCGAGGGGCGAGAGCGCGCAGCCGTCCCGCGACCCACAGAACGACGTCGGTGCTCATCTGCGTCCCCCCGTGCGGGTGACCTCGTCGACCAGGACATCGGCCCGGGTGTGCTTGGTCTCCACGATCCGTCGCGCGGTCATCAGCAGGTCGCGGACCTCGGGCAGGGCGAGGGAGTAGATCACCTCAGGCCCTTCGCGCCGCTGGCGCACCAGGCCCGCCATCCGGAGCACCGAGAGCTGCTGGGACAGGTTGCTGGGCTCGATCTCGATCGCGGCGAGCAGCTCGTGGACGGGAAGGTCGCGCTCCGAGAGCAGCTCCAGGACGCGGATGCGTGCGGGGTGTCCGAGGGTGCGGAAGAACCCGGCCTTGGCCTGGTAGAGCGGGGTGGTCATGACGTGCTCCTCAACGAGTTGACAACATGAAGAATACTTCACATCGTCACAGAATGCCAGTCTCAGGATGCGGACCCGCCCCTGCTACGACGAGCGGCCGACCGAGTGCCTCCTACGCTGGCCGACGTGCTGAGGATCGAGCAGGAGACCGTCGACGGGATCGTCGCGCACGCGAAGCGTGACCACCCCGACGAGGCCTGCGGCGTGGTCGCCGGCCCGGAGGGCTCCGACCTCCCCGAGCGGCTCATCCCGATGGTCAACGCGGCGAGCTCGCCGACGTTCTACGAGTTCGATCCCACCGACCTGCTCAGGCTCTACCGCGACATGGACGACCGCGACGAGGAGCCGGTGGTCGTCTACCACTCGCACACCGCCACCGAGGCCTACCCCTCCCGCACCGACATCGGTCTGGCGATGGAGCCGAACGCGCACTACGTGCTGGTCAGCACACGTGAGCACGGGAATAGCCCCGGCCCTGTGGAGTTGAGGTCCTACAGAATCGTCGACGGCGAGGTGACCGAGGAAGACATCGAGGTCGCGCCGTCAGCCCACACCGACCAGCCGAGGAGCCAGGACTGATGTCCGTCGAGGTCCGCATCCCCACGATCCTGCGCACGTACACCGGCGGGGAGAAGTCCGTCCCAGGCGCGGGCGGCACGCTCTCGGAGCTGATCGAGGACCTCGAGAGCAACCATCCCGGCCTCAAGGACCGTCTCGTCGAGGCCAAGGACGGCAGGAGCGACCTGCGTCGCTTCGTCAACGTCTACGTCAACGACGAGGACGTCCGCTTCACCGGCGGGCTCGACACCTCGGTCACCGACGGCGACCAGGTCGTCGTCCTACCGGCCGTCGCGGGCGGGGCCCGCTGAGCGCATGCGCTTCGACTCGACCCTCGACTCCGTCGGCGGCACGCCTCTGGTCGGTCTGCCCCGACTCTCGCCGTCCCCTGACGTGCGGCTGTGGGCCAAGCTCGAGGACCGGAACCCGACCGGGTCGATCAAGGACCGCGCGGCGATGAAGATGGTCGAGGTCGCGGAGAAGGACGGCACCCTGCGCCCCGGCTGCACGATCCTCGAGCCGACGTCGGGCAACACCGGCATCTCGCTGGCGATGGCGGCCAAGCTCAAGGGCTACCGCCTGGTCTGCGTGATGCCGGAGAACACCTCGGTGGAGCGCCGTCAGCTGCTGCGCCTGTGGGGCGCCGAGGTGATGAGCTCACCGGCGGCCGGGGGCTCCAACGAGGCCGTCCGGGTCGCCAAGCAGGTCGCCGAGGAGCACCCCGACTGGGTGATGCTCTACCAGTACGGCA
>JBDTXF010000043.1:0-11363 GCA_040006355.1 Nocardioidaceae bacterium
TCTGCTGGGCCGCCATCCAGTCCAGAGTCCGGGGACCGGGCCAGTAGCCGCGCAGTCCGATCTGCAGGAACCGGTCACCGCGCACGGCTCCCGACTCGATCAGTCGACGCATCGGCTGCCCATGGCCCCACAACGAGCCGAACGTCACGTCGCCGGTGTCAGCGTGCGCGTCGAAGTGGACTAGCGAGACTCGGCCCTGTCCATGCACGTCGGCCACCCCGGAGGCGTCGGAAAAGGTGATGGAGTGGTCGCCGCCGAGCACGACCGGCAGCGCGCCGGACGCCGCGATGAGCGCGACGGCCTCGCGTATCTGTCCGAGGGACCGCTCGACGTCGCCAGCAAAGATCTCCACATCACCGACGTCGACGACAATCAGGTCCTGCAGTGCGTCGGTGCGGAGCGCGAGCGAGGGACGCGAGCCGTCGTGGGGCAGGTAGTCGGTCCCGCGGATCGCCTGGGGGCCAAAGCGAGCGCCGGAGCGATAGGAGGTCCCCCCATCGAACGGCGCACCCAGCACCACCACGTCCGCCCCGGCGTAGGACGCGGGCTCGTCGAGGTCGGCCGAAGGCACTCCGAGGAAGGTGAAGTCGGGGCCGAAGAGGTTGCCGATCCGGGTCATCTGCTCTGCTTTCATGAAGGTGCGCTCGCTGGTCCAGACACAGTGTCAGTGAGCCGGTCCGGGTGAGTGTCACCAGCCTCGGTGAGACGACGCCCGTCGTGAGGCCGAAGGTGAGGAACCGTCTGTCTACACCGCTGACAACCGTCGCGATAGGGCCGGTGAACGATCTTGAGGTCGAAGACGCGACGAGGACCCTTCCAGGTCGAGTCACCCAGTCTGGATCAGGAGGCGAACTGGCGCCGACTGCTGCAGGTCAGTTCGCAACGCCACAGCGTTCGTCTCGGACTTGCCGCAGAGGGACTCGGTGGCCGTTGCCAAATTGGCTGCTCGGACGGGCTCGACGCCGGTCCTGCCGACCGATGACTTCTGTGCAGCCACCAAGTCATAGTGCTGTCCACCGCGCCCAGCAGCGCCACCCACATCAAGAGAGACGGGCAAGCATGGCTAGGTTCCCGACCATCGGTGACGGCGACCGCGTCGCAAACGAGGCCCCGCCGCCGACCGTCACCCCGATTCTCGTGGCCGAGCTGCTCGTCGAGGGCGAGCGGATGCCGGTCTACGTGCACGTCATCGACCATCCCGACGCGCGCGTGCTCGTCGACACCGGGATGACCCAGCTGCACCCGGCGGTGGCCGACATGGATCCACGCCTGACTCCTCTGAGTGCGCAGGCGGGCTTCGACCAGGCCGGCATCGACGTCGTCATCAACACCCACCTGCACTTCGACCACTGCGGCGGCAACCACCTCTTCACCGGCAGGCCCATCTATGTGCAACGCCGGGAGCTCGACGACGCACGCAACGAGGACGACTACACGATCCGCGAGTGGGTCGACGCGCCCGGTGTGAACTACACACCCGTCGACGGCGCCCTCGAGCTGCTCCCGGGGCTCCGGCTCGTCCCGACACCAGGCCACACCCGAGGCTCCCAGATGGTCGTCGTCGAGACGGGCGGGCAACCAGTCGTGGTCTGCGGCGACACCGCGGTCTTCCACGCCGATCTCGACGACCCACGCACCGAAGGCCAGCGCCTGGTCCGCGCGCTCGACCCTCAGGAGGTCTGGCTCTCCCACGAGCACGAGCCGTGGCGGCCACACGTCGACCAGCGCGTCTGCACCGAGCGACCGAGACAGGCTCTCCGGTAGACGATCTTGCGGGGCGGATGGTCCCGGTTGCTCAGTGCTGTCAACCCAACGCCATCCTAGGTGGGTGATGCCTCCTGGGCAGACGTGGGCGGGAGACCAGCGACGGTCGAAGACAGGACGGCATGAGGGGTCCCCTCCAGGTCCCAGAGGCCATTGCGCTGCTGCGCCGGTCAGCTTGACCCTCTCGGATGCTGCGCGACCTTTCCCCCATGAACTTCCGCTCGAGACTCGACCGCAAGACTGCCCTTGAGCGGAGGCGGCTGTCGCAGGAGGGTCAGGCCCACCACTGCTAGCCCGACGGCTTCAAGGGCCGCCCCCAGGACCTCACCCCAAGGCCCTCCCAGGATGTGTGCAACGGGCCAGACGAGGACGAGGACTGCTGCCCACCGAGGTATGACGCGCGCTCGGAAGAGTGCGATGCCGAGCAGGGAGGTGCCGACGAGGTTGCCAACCACGAAGACGAGTGCGATGCCGATGAAGAAGCCTTGGTTCGTCATCAGGTCCAGCACAGCGACGTTGTCCGCGTTCGCTCCTCCGTGTTGTGCCAAGGCGATCGTGGCGTATCCCTGGAAGAGCATCGCGAAGTAGCAGTTGTATCCGGCGATCATGAGCACGCCGCCGATGAGGCCGACCCGGGCGGCCTTCACGCGCACGAGGCTCATCGCCCCTAGGACGGCTGGCACGAAGAGCAGGCACCCGACCATCGCGGCGAAGGTGAACCACTTGTCCGCGAGCGGGTGCGCACCGGAGATGAGGATGGCTCCCCTGGCTGTGCTGTCGTCGTGTCCCGGAGAGGAGGTGAGGATGTCCCCGGTGTTGGCCACCACGAAGCCCCAGGGCGCGACGACGAGGGCGAGGCCTTGCCCCCACCGACGCGTTCGCATGGTCCGTCCGTCGGCGTCGTGATCTGTCACAGGTCTTCCTTTCGTCGCGGGCGTCTTTCACGCTCCAGGTCCTGCTTGGGTGCCTCGGGCCGACGGCAGACGAAGACGTATTCCCCGCTGCCGTCGTCGAGGGGGCGTTGGTCGAAGCCGCCGTAGGCGTGCTCCAGCTGGAAGCCGGTTGTCTCGATGAGCCCGAGCCATTCGTTCAACGTCGCCCACCACCGGGAGGTGGTGGCTCCGCTGTCGAGGATCAGGTCGACCCTGTTGGTGCCGACCGAGTACCGGACAGTGTGCGGCACGGGATCGCTGTGGTGCTGACCGTCGAGACTGGTGGCAGCTCGGTGGTCGAGCGGGAACGCGTTCCATGCGAACCGCCCACCGGGCCGCAATGCGCGGAAGACGGCCTCGAACGTACGCCGGCGGTCCGCCCAGGTCGGCAGGTGAAGCAACGAACGGAACGGGCAGCAGACCAACGCGGCCGGGTCGTTGACCAACAGGTCGCGCATGTCACCGAGTCGGAGCTCGAGCTCCACGCCGAGCTTGATCCCGTCCGCACGAGCCCGGTCGAGCATGCCGGCGGTCCGTCCGCGGCCCGCGCCAGCTCGACGTAGAAGGGGGATGTCTTCGCTCATGTGCGCCGACCACGTCTGATAGCCCTCGCCAAGCTCGTCGTACCAGTTCACGGCAGCTGCCTCGTCGCGGTACCGGGACATGCCTACCTCCAGAGCTGTGGTGATCTCGAACCCGTGACGGCCCGCTCAGCCACAGTGCGTCGACCCTCTGGAGTTCCTCTGGACAAGGCGTCGCACCGGCGGGGTGCCTGGCGAGTAGCGTGGCCCGAAAGGTGCAGTCAGGCGATGCGATGGACGTGTTCGAGTTCCGACTTCTGGGCCCCTTCGAGGTCAGCATCGGTGGTGAGGTGCTCACCGCGGGTGGCGGGAGGCGTCGAGCACTGCTCGCTGCGCTCCTGCTCTCGGCGAACCAGACGGTCGGGGTCCCTCGGTTGGTCGGGGCGCTGTGGGGGGACGACCCGCCGCGGTCGGCCGCCAACGTGGTGCAGGGATACGTCTCTAGCTGGCGGTCGGTGCTGGACCCTGGCCGTGCACCCCGGGCCAGCGGCCAACGTCTTGAGTCCGCGGGCCATGGCTACCGCTTGAAGGTCGCCGCTGAGGAGTGCGATCTGCTGCGCTTCGAGGCGCTGGTGCGCACCGGCCGACGGGCAGCGAGCACGGGAGACCTGCTCTCGGCTCGTCGTCTGCTGCGACAGGCTCTGTCGGAGCGTCGGGGACCTATCCTCAGCGATTTCGCCGACCTGCTGCAGGCCGAGGCCTCCGCCTTGGAGGAGCGCTGGTTGGACGCCAGCGAGCAGGCGGCCGATGTTGACCTGCGGCTGGGTCGTCCCACTGGAGCGTTGACCCTGCTGAAGGAACCTGGTGGGCGCGAACCGTTGCGTGAGTCGATCACGGCCCTGCGCATGCTCGCCCTGCACCGGGCCGGTCGACCGGCGGACGCGGTCGCTCTCTTCGACGCGACCCGGCGAATGCTGGCCCACGAGCTGGGGGTCGACCCCGGCTCGGCGTTGCGCAAGCTCCACGCGGAGATTCTGCGACAGGATCCGGCCCTCGACGGTCCCGAACCGGCGGCGACGTCGCGATCCCTAGCCGTGCCGATCTCGTCCTTCCTGGGCCGCGAGCGTGAGGTGGACGAGATCGCACACCTGATCCGGTCACACCGTCTGGTGACGTTGACCGGGCCTGGCGGCAGCGGCAAGACACGTCTCGCCGTCGAAGTTGCCACGACAGTCGCTGCGGACCAGGAGCGCGATGTCGCGTACGTCGACCTCGCACCCGTGCGCGACCCGGACCTGATCTGGACTGCCGTGGCCGCGGCTATCGGACAGCAGCTGGCGGCCAACCTCGAAGGTCCACGAGCGCTGGCCCTGCAGCTGGCAGGCCGCCCGACCCTGCTGGTCCTCGACAACCTGGAGCAGATCGCCGACGCGGCACCCGGCGTTGCGCTGGCGCTGTCGTTGGCGCCGCAGCTGTCGCTCTTGACGACGTCTCGCCAACCGGTGGGCGTGACCGGCGAGCAGCTCTACCCAGTCCCACCGCTGCCCCTGCCTGCCGCCGACGTGGACGATGCGACAAAGCTCCTGGCCGCGGACGCAGTCCGTCTCTTCGTGGAGCGAGCACGGGAGGCGGACCCGAACTTTGAGATTCGTCCGAGTGACGCGAGCGTCGCGGCCGACATCTGCCGCCGCCTCGACGGCCTGCCGCTTGCTATCGAGCTGGCGGCCCCGTGGACAAGAACGCTCAACCTGCCGGACCTGTTGGAGCGCCTCGGCACCCCCTCAGGGCTGCTCGACAGCCGCGGACAAGCCGCCGACCAGCCCTCACGCCACCGCACCCGGCGCAGTGCCATGGACTGGAGCTACTCCGGTCTCACGGAGCCCCAGAAGCAGTTGCTGGAGCGGCTGTCGGTGTTCGCCGTCAGCGCTGGGCTCGATGCCGTGGAGGCGGTCGCCGACACCAGCCGTGATGCCACGACCACGCTCGCCGAGCTGGTCGACCGCAGCCTCGTCCAGCGAACGAGCACGCCCCGCGGGCCTCGGTACGGGATGCTGGAGACCATCCGGAGGTTCGCCCGCGCCCGGCACGCCTCCCGCGGTGCGGATCAGGTCGCCACCCGGTTGCGGCATGCGGAGCACTTCTGCGACCTGGCGCAGCGGACCGCGCGCATCGCGAGAAGCCCTGCTGGGGAAGACCTGGTGCGGCAGCTGTACGAGGACCAGGACGAGATCCGAGCCGCCGCGCACCACCTCGAGGGCAACGCTCCGGCGGAGCGGGTCCTGACGCTTGTCACCGACTGCCTGCCGCTGTGGTGGGACCTGGGGCACGTCGGCGAGGGCTACCGCCGGATCAGCCGCGCCCTGGACTCGTGCGGCTCCTCCGTGGCGCCGGAGCTGCTGGCCGCCGCCCACTGCGCGGCGGCCTCCTTGAGCGAGGCCTGCGGCGCTCCCGAGGACTCCCTGCGCCACGCACGGGCCGCGACCGAACAGGCCGCGCGAGCGGGGTCGCTGCCCTTGCGGGCTCTCGGCCAGTGCCTGGAGGGGAACAACCTGAGCTGGGCGGACTGGGCGGGCCCCGCGACCGTCGGAACCCGCACGCTCGAGTCTGCTCGTGTCCAGGCATCGAGGATCCACGACGGGAGCGTCCGGTGGGACTGGATCAGTCGTGGAGCCATCACCACTTCGGCGGCTCTCTCCCTCGTCGATGTGCTCCGTCATCGTGACCCCGAACGAGCAGCCCGCGTGCTCGCATCCGTGTGGGACGACAGCGCCCTGCCGGTCGACAGTCATCTCGCCTCGTTCCTCCACCGCGCCCGCGGCTTCCTGCTCGGCGACTCAGGCCACTGGGCACAGGCCGAGGGTGAGCTGGCCGAGTCGCTCTCTCTGGCCACCTCGCTCGGGACCCGACGCACCCTGTCACGCAGTCAAGAGGAGACCGCCGTGCTGGCCTGGGCGCGAGGCGACCTGGACCGTGCCGCACGGTACGCCGAGTCCGCCACCCGTCTCAGCCGCGACTCGGGACACGCACTGAACTGGGTGAGGTGCGCAGCCCTGCTGGCAGACGTTCTCATGGAGACGGGCGACCTGGGCGGGGCACGACGCCTTCTCACCGAGGCGGACGCGGTGGTGGCGACCGGCTACCCCGACTTTGGCCGCCGCACACTGGCACCCCGACGGGCACGCCTCGAACGCCTCGACGAAGCCCCCGACCAGGCTGCCCTACAGCTTGCACGGTCCCCCGCCTTCGACGACGCCGGCGGCCTTCCACCCCACCGAGTCATCCAGCTCGTCGAACTCGCACACGCCGCCGCTGGACGCAACCACACCGAAGATGCTGCCGCCCTGATCGACCGGTTGACGAGTGAGGTTCAGCGGATCGGTCTCGTGCTGGCCGAGCCGGAGACGAGGCGGGTCGCCGCCCTCCGCACGCAGACGGCTCGACCCGCCACATCCATCGGGAGCGAGCCAGGGCGCCACTGACGGTGCCTGCGGCTCCAGGGAAGCTCCAGAGCACCCCGACACGCTGCTCGGCGCAGGAGACATCGGTCTGCCGTGCAAGGAGAGCCATGACCACCGCAGATTCATGCTCGGCGCTGCATCACGCCCGTCGTACCTTTGCTGAGTTCCTCGGCACCGCCGTCGTCGTGCTGCCCGACATGCCTGTGGAGCCCCCGGCAGGATCGGCGGCCCAGCGCATCCTCCGATTCGAGATCGTCCACAAGGACGTCGGCTGTCCGATCGCGATGGCCGACGCCTGTGTCGTGCTGGTGGCACCGGACCCCGCCGTCAGATTCGTGGCACCCGATGCGTCCAGCCGGGAGAACTACGTCAGCTACTGGGAAAGGGCTGCGCTCAAGCAGACCTGGCAGCCGATGAGCGACCGCTCCGTCACCCCGGCGCCCGAGGTGTGCGTGGTGGCACAGACGCTCCCGGCGGAGCTCGGAGCCGGCCGGGGTGCAGGGTATCTGCACGTCTTGCCCCACCGTCCGGACGACGGATGGACCGTCACCGTCGGCGTCCGACACAAGGGCGGGGTCGCTGCCCTCACCAACCTGGCGATCACGATCACCGTCTCCGCCCGCCCGGACTGGACACCGCGGACGCCCGACCTCGAGATCGTCGTGCCCTGAGGCTTCCCGGCCGACGCCGGGTTGCCGTGGCCGGAACCGAGGGCCTCCAGAGATTCTCCAGAGCTCCTCGCCACCCTGGAGAGCGCCGATCTAAAGACTACGGAGAAGTCATGTCCATCTCGTTGCGTCAACCGCTCATCAGCCTTATGGCGGCGGCACTCACTGCGGTCGCCTTCTGCACCGCAGTGCCGAGCCCTGGCAGCGCCACCCAGGACCATCCGGTGCGGGCCACGGAGACCCGACCGCTCGTCTGGGTCCGGTACGACCCCGCGACGGACTCGGCAGCCCTGGTCGCAGCGCGCGTGGATGGTCTTCATCACCGTGAGCTCACTCACCCCAGGCAAGGGACCAGGGACAGCGAACCGGTTCGCTCGCCCGACGGCACGCGAGTGATCTTCAACCGTGAGCAGCCCGACGGAACCGTCCGGATCGGCATCGCCGACCTTCGCGGCGGCCCTGTTCGATTCGTTGACACCGGCTGCCAGGACCCGTGCGTCGCCGACGTCAACCCGGGCTGGACACCGGACGGAGACCACCTCACGTTCACCCGCGTCGACGGACCGTTTGCCCCGGTCACCGGTGACGCGACCTCCGTGCAGCTGTACTCCGAGCAGCTCGACGGCAGCGACCTGGAGCTTTGGTCGGTCCCGGGAAACCATGAGGACAACACCATGCGGTTCGCCCCCGATGGCCGCTACCTGGTCTTCTCCCGAGACCAAAGGATCGACGGGGTGCTGCACTTCGCGATCTTCCGGATGCGAGCCGACTCGACCCACGTCCGCCAGCTCACCGCATGGAACCTCGACGCGGACCGACCATCGGTATCGCCGGCACGGTCCGGCCCGACAGCCGGACTGGTCTCGTTCGAGACCCACGGCGGTGCGTTCCCGGCCCAGGGAGACGTGGCGCTACTGCCGTCGTCGTGTCCAACCGTCGTCACCTGCACCGACGCGACCCGCCTGGTCACCCACAGCACCGGGACCCCAAGGACGAGCTACGCCGCGTCCTGGTCACCGACCGGTCGTCGTCTGGCATTCGCACAGGAGGACGGCACCGGCAACGTCGACGTCCTGACCATCCGGCCCGACGGTAGCGACCAACGTCACGTGACACACCTGCCGGTCCCCGAGTACTCGCCCGCATGGGCCCAGTGACGACTCTGTCCCACCCATCGGGAGAAACGCGTCCTGGACCTCCGCACGCCGCGTGACCGCTGAAGGAACAGCCGCATCTATGGGAGACAGGAGCGGGACGGCGTCGGCAGTGGGAAGCTCACGGCCGCTGGATCTCGAAACGATCACAGGGCTCTATGGGGACTGGCTGTGTCGGGAACCGCCGATAGGCCAGACCGGCCGACCGCTCGAGGTCTGGGCGTCTGCGGGGTCCGCGGTCCTCGCCGGGTTGCCGAGGCTCCATCAGGACGGACCCGGGCGGCCATCCCAGACGCGGTGACGGCTGCAGCGACCAGGACGGCCGCCGCGACGAGGAAGCAGGTGATGAACGCGTCCATCGCGACCGGGCCGACGCCGTCGCCCACGATTGCGAACAGGATGCTCACACCGACGACGAAGCCGATCTGGCGGGCCATCGTGACCACGCCGCTTCCTGTCGCCGCCTGATGAGGTGCGAGGTCGTGGGTCGCCCCAGCCATCAGGTTGGGCAGCGCAAGTCCGACCCCGACGCCGCCGAGCAGCCAACCCGGTAGGTAGGTGGTGAGGTACGCCGGGTCCGGGCCCATGCTGCGCGCCAGGAACAGCGAGCTGAGCGCCATCACCAACGAACCCGCCGTGATCAGCCGGCCCGGCTGTGCTGCGGACAGGAACCGGTGGCTGAGCGCGGCCGTCACCGGCACCAGGACGGGGCCGGCCGCGACGGCGAAGCCGGTCTGCAGCGCCGAGTAGCCCCAGATCTGCTGCAACCACAGGATTCCTACCAGCAGGTTGATCGCGAAGGAGACGTTGAACAACACCATCGTGAGGATCGCCCACCGGAAGGTGGTGACGCGCAGCAGCTCGGGGTGGATGACGGGGGAGGGGTGCCGCATCGACCGCAGCGCGAACAGCACCCCCAGCACCAGGGACAGTCCCAGCGCCAGGGCGGTTCCTCCGCTCGTCCAGCCCCACTCCGGACTCTTCACCAGGCCCAGGGCGAGCAGGCCGACCGAGACGGCGAAGAGCACGGCGCCGAGCAGGTCAGGCACACCCGCCTCGTCGTCGGGTCGAGCCTCATGCACCTCGCGCCGGGTGACGACCAGCAGCACCGCACCCACCGGCACGTTGATCAGGAACACCCACTGCCAGCCGAACTGGGTCAGCACCCCGCCGACACTCGGACCGATGGCCGCGGCAATCGCACCTGTCGCGGCCCAGAGACGCACCCCACCCAGCCGCCTCTCCGGGGGCAGCGCCGCCAGCAGGATGCTCAGGCTGGTCGGTGTCATCGCCGCAGCCCCCGCTGCCTGCAGGACCCGGCAGGCGACAAGCACCCATACGCTGCCACTGAGCGCGCAGGCCACGCTCGCCAGCGTGAACAGCAGCAGACCACCCATGAAGATGTGCTTGCGCCCATAGCGGTCGGCCAGCCTCCCGAACGGCACGAGCAGCGCGGCGAACGTGACGGCATAGGCGTTCAGGACCCAGCTCAGATCCCCGGCGGTGGGACCGCCCGGCCGGTTGACGCCGAAGCTCGCACCGATCTCGTCGAAGGCCACGTTGACCACGAACAGGTCAAGGCTCGACATGAACGCCGCGCCGATCGCGACGAGGACGACGAGTCTGGTCCTGGCCTGGGTGGGGGTCGGCATAGTCAGGACTCTAAAGGCTGACTAGGTGTTTGCCAAGTCAGCCGATAGGGTGGACCCATGTCCGTGCAACTCGAAGGCCGCCTCGCCAACCCCGCCCGAGTCGCCAGGCGCGACCTCTGCCCCATCGAACGCACCTTCAAGGTGGTCGGCACCCGCTCGGCGATGCTGCTTATCCGGGAGGCCGCCTACGGGACGACGCGCTTCGACGACTTCGTGCGCCGCGCGGGCCTGACCGAGACCGTGGCCTCCTCGAGACTGCGCGAGCTCGTCGACGCAGGACTGCTGAGCAAGCAGCCCTACCGCGAGCCCGGCCAGCGCACCCGACACGAGTACCTCCTCACCGCCGCCGGCGCCGACCTGATGCCCACCCTCGTCGCCCTGGCCGATTGGGGCGCCGAGCATCTCCCGCACCAGGCCTCGCCGTCCTACGCCCATGCCGGGTGCGGCGAAGCAGTGACGGCGCACATCGAGTGCGCCGCCGGACATGCCATCACCATGGGGGAGCTCGTTGCCACTGCCTGAACGGCAGGGGGCCGCCGCGGGTCGGGACCGTCCTCGGAGCGAAGGCTGACCGGCGGGTGGCGGGTGGCGGGTGGCGGGTGCTGCACCCATCAGATCAACTTTCAAGGGCATTCTGGGGGTCACCGATCCGGGATCTCGATCCCGACATCCAACCCGGGCAGGCATCGACGTTGCCCTTGTCCGCGAACACAAGCAACCGCTCGGTGCGAGTGCGCAGGCGCGCCGGGTGTCACGGCACCACGCAGCAACAGCACCGTCAGCTGGAAGCTCGGGTCCGGTTCAAGCTCGAGCCCCAGACGGCGATGGTGGACAGCAGTGCCACGGCGGCAAGCGGCGCGATGATGTTGTGGCGGAGTGTGGCCATGTCTTCTGGTGTCCGTTCGAAGGGGACGGGCGTCGCCCGAGAGGATGGAGGGGTTGGACGAACAGAACGTTGTCGGCCCCGTCTGGGTGCCACCTGTGCGACGGTTGGCCGTCGTCTGTCGGCCTTTCGCCCGCCGGAACCGGTCAGAGAGACGGGATCCCGGCGTCCTGCATCGGCGGAGGCCCCCAGAAGGCGAAGCGTTCCTCGTGCAGGCGACCCGCAGGCAAGCCGGCGCCCGCGAGGGCGGCTCGTACGGCGGCCGACATGCCAGGTGACCCGTAGGTCGGTCAGCTTCACCAGTCGTGTGGGAGATGGCGCCTCGAGCAGC
>JBDTXF010000044.1:0-11257 GCA_040006355.1 Nocardioidaceae bacterium
AGATGTGACCGATCTTGTCGCCCTTCTTGATCTTGCCCTTCGCGAGCAGGTAGTCCAAGACGTTGATCATCTCCACCTCGTAGGTCGCACCCACGATCGCGATCTCGGGACTCTCGGTGAGGGACTGCGCCCAGGCGGCCGGGATGTTGACCATGTGGTCCTTCGCGAGCTGCGGCAGCAGACCGGTGTTGATCGGGGAGCCGATCGTCTGCTCGATCGCCAGCACGCTGTCGTGGATCGAGCTGTAGAGCTGGATGCCGCGCTGGGTGTCGTAGCCGTGGTCCTTGACGGTCTCGCTCACGGTGAACTTGCCGCAGACCTTCTTGCCCGCGTTCTGGTTCTTCCAGTAGAGCGCCTGGGCGTTGGTGATGTCCTTGCCGAGCGCCGCGAAGACGCCGGTGAGGTCGGTCAGGGCACCGAGGTGGATGGTGGTGCCGTCGATCCCGCGACCGACCTTCACCCCGCTCTGGGTGGTCTGCTTGGTGTCGGAGCCCTTGGTGCTGCACGCCGACGATGCCAGCACCATCGCGACCGACACGAGCGTGACCGCCGCTCGATTCGTGTTCTTCCTCATTCTCTGTCTCCTCCGGTTGACGAGTCGGCTTCCGCCGGGGTGGTGGTCTGGTCCCGATCGGCACCCGCGGTGTCTGCGGACGCAGACCCTGATGCACGAACGGGGCGCCGCAAGCGACGCACGAGGCCGGCGAGGCCGCCGGGCTCGAACAGCACGACGAGGACGATCGCCGCGCCGTAGAGGAAGGCGGCCGCCTGGCTCGCCACGATGCCGGGCTGCCCGGGGTCCACGATGAAGGGCAGCGATCCGGCGTACTGCTGGAACACCAGCGGCAGCGCACTGACGAAGGCCGCGCCCAGGATGGACCCCGCCACCGACCCCAGCCCGCCGAGCACGATCATCGCCAGGAACTGCACCGAGAGGGTGAGCCCGAACGAGTCCGGGGCCACCGAGCCGATCGACAGCGCGTAGAGCACCCCCGCCAGCCCGGCGTACATGGACGAGACCAGGAACGCCTTGGCCTTGTAGGCGCGGACGTCGACCCCCATCACCGAGGCGGCCACCTCGCTGTCGCGCAGCGTCTGGAGCGCGCGACCGGGGCGTGAGTGCACCAGGTTCGAGGCGAACCAGCAGGCGCCGATGCACAGCGCGAGACCGAGGTACCAGAGCCGCTCGGCCTGCCCGAACGGCACCCCGAGAATCGAGAGGGACGGCGAGTCGCTCCCGCCGAAGCTGAAGCCGAGGATCGAGAAGTCCGGCACCAGTCGGCCGTTGAAGCCACCGGTCACCGAGGTCCAGGTGTTGAGCACGTGCTCGCCGATGAAGACCAGACCGAGCGAGGCGATGCCGAGATAGATCCCGCGCAGCCGGGCCGCGATCGGGCTGAAGAGCAGACCCGCGACTCCCGCGGCGACCACGCCCAGGACCATGCCCACGAGCGGTGGCCAGCCGAGCCCGCCGTAGGGGTTGGCGGTGCCGCCGGACAGGCCCGAGACATAGGTGTAGGTCACGGCGCCGACGGCGAGGAAGAAGGCGTGCCCGAGCGAGAGCTGGCCGGTCGTGCCGACCAGCAGGTTGAGTCCGAGCGCCCCGATGATCGCGCCGAAGACGGCGAACCCCGTGCGGAGCCAGAACTCCTGGACATAGAGCGGGAGCAGGACCAGCACGACGATCACGGCGAGCAGCGCGAGCAGCCCGAGCAGGCGGCCCCGGGACCCGGACCCGGCGGTGCGCCGCGGGGCCTCCTCCGGGACACGCTCTCGGACCGCAGTGGACTCAGACACGGGTCATCTCCCGGGTGCCGAAGAGTCCTGACGGCCGCACCAGCAGCACGGCAACCATCACGACGTAGGGCACGACGTCACCGAAGCCGCGTCCGAGGAAGGCGATCTCGTCCTGGTAGCCGGCCGCCATGGACTCGGCGAGCCCGATCAGCAGACCGCCGACCAGCGCGCCGCCGGTCGAGTCGAGACCGCCCAGGATGGCCGCGGGCAGGGCGCTCAGGGCGACCGTGGCCACCGCCGGTGTCACACCCGGGGTGGGTGCGCCGACGGCGAAGAGCCCGGCCACCGCCGCCAGCACCCCCGCGATCATCCAGGCGAGCATGGAGACGCGGCCCATGTGGATGCCCATCAGCGCGGCCGCCTCGCCGTCCTCGGCCGCGGCACGCATGGAGATGCCCCAGCTGGAGTACTTGAAGGTCACGAAGAACGCCCCGATCAGCACCGCAGCCACGACGACGGCGAGGGCCCGGTTGGTGGTGATGCCGACACCGCCGACCGAGATCGACTGACCTCCCCAGGGCGAGCCGAGGTTGAGGATGTCCGAGCCGATCCGGCGCGTCAGCTCGGTGACGATGATCAGGTCGACGCCGATCGTCAGGATCGCCAGGCTGATGACCGGGGCCCCGCGCATGCGGTTGACGAGGAGGCGCTCGACCACGATCGCTGCGACCGCCGAGCCGACGATGCCCACCACGACCGCTCCCCAGAAGCCGAGCGTGTCGTGCAGGTGACCCATGAGATAGGCGCCGAGGAGCAGCAGCGAGCCCTGCATGAAGCTGGTCACCTCGCTGGCCTTGAAGATGATGACGAAGCCCAGCGCGATGAGCGCATAGATGGCGCCCAGCGAGAGGCCGTTGAGCAGGAGCGACAGGAACTGCGTCATGGTGAGCTCTCCTCGTGGTCGTCCCCGTCGGCGTCGCCCGTGGGATCGCTGTCGTCCCCGGAGCCCAGATAGGCGCGGACCACCTCGGGGTCGGCCTGGGTCTCCTCGGGTGTGCCGTCGGCGATGCGGCGGCCGAAGTCGAGCACGGTGACCCGGTCCGCGATGCTCATGACCATCCCCATGTCGTGCTCGACCAGGACGATCGAGATGCCGAGCTCGTCGCGGATCTCGAGCACTGCCACCGCCATCCGCTCGGTCTCCTCGGCGTTCATGCCGGCCACCGGCTCGTCGAGGAGCAGCAGGCGCGGCTCGGTGCACAGGGCGCGGGCGACCTCGACCCGCTTCTGGTCGCCGTAGGACAGCACGCCGACGGGCACGTCGAGCTTGTCGCCGAGCTCGAGGAACTCCGCTATCTCCCGGACCCGAGCCCCGTGCCGGCGGGCCTCCCGGGTCGCCGTCGGCAGTCGCAGCCCGGCTGCCAGGAAGCCGGTATGGGTCAGGGCATGGCGTCCGAGCATCAGGTTCTCGCTGACGGTCTGGGTGCCGGACAGGGCGATGTTCTGAAAGGCCCGGGCTACGCCGAGGCGGGCGATCTTGTGGGGTCGCAGACCGTTCAGGACGGTGTCGCCGAGGCGCACCTCGCCGGCCGAGGCGCGGTAGACGCCCGACAGCACGTTGAACATCGTCGACTTGCCGGCGCCGTTCGGGCCGATGATCGCCTGCACCGTGCCGGGCAGCACCGTGAACGACACGTCCGAGAGCGCCTTCAGCGCGCCGAACTCGACCGTGACGTTCTCGACGGTCAGCGTCTCCACGTCCTCGCGGAGGTCGACAGCGGAGGTGGCACTCACTCGGACCACCTCGTCAGCTTCCTGGTGTGTGAGGCCGCCGCCCGTCGCTCGGACGACTCGTCGGCGCCGTGGCCGAGGTAGAGCCGCTGGACGGCGTCTGACTGCGCGAGCTCTGCGGCCGAGCCCGACAGCGACACCGCGCCGACGTCGAGGACGAAGGCGGTGTCGGCGACGCCGAGCGCCATCGTCGCGTTCTGCTCGACGAGCAGGACCGAGGTGCCCTGGCGGTTGATCTCACGGATCACCTCGCCGATCTGACCGATGATGCGAGGTGCCAGCCCGAGCGAGGGCTCGTCCAGGAGCAGCAGCTTCGGCCTGGACATCAGGCCGCGCCCGATGGCGAGCATCTGCTGCTCACCACCGGAGAGGAGCCCGGCTCGCTGGGAGCGCCGGTCCGCGAGGACCGGGAACATGTCGTAGATGCGCTGGTAGTCGGCGGAGCGCCCGCTGCGATCCCGGACCGCGAGGCCGCCGGCCTTGAGGTTCTCCTCGACGGTGAGCCGGGTGAAGATGCGTCGGCCTTCCGGCACCTGGACCAGTCCGCTGGAGACGCAGCGGGCGGGGTCACGACCCTTCAGGCTCTCGCCGCGGTAGACGACCTCACCGCGCTCGACACGGCCGCGATGCAGGCGGAGCGTCCCGGACAGGGCCCGGAGCAGGGTCGTCTTGCCTGCTCCGTTGCTGCCGAGCAGCGCCACGACGGCGCCCTCGTCGACCGTGAGGCTCACGCCCCTCAACGCCTGCACCACCCCGCCGTACGTCACGGCGAGGTCTCGGACCTCCAGGACGGGACTGCCGCCGGCAGCAGTGGGGACGCTCATGCTCGGGACTCCAGACGAATCGTGCGCTCGAGGATCTCGGCCAGGTGCACGTCGTGCGGCTCTCCGGTCGCGTGCGGGGATGCGGTGTGTCCACGTTGTGCGACAGGGCGGGTGTCGTCCATAGTGACGTCACTCACATCCGGCACGTTTCTTTGTTCGACGTCACAAGGAGGTAGGTCTCATGACCCTCGACACGGCAACGGTCGACTCCCGGGTGACCACCGCCTGCGAGTCGCTGCTCGACACGGTCGACGAGGTCGCCCGGGGATGCGCGGAGGCGATCGTGCGGGAGGAGCCGCACTACGCGGACATCATGAGCCTCGAGGAGCTCGTGGACGCCGTGACCCCGAACATCATCGGGCTCGTGGAGAGCGTGATGGTCAACGAGACGAGCCTGCTGGCGGCCCCGCGCCGCACCGGGCGGGCACGCGCCGAGGCGCGGGTGCCGTTGACGATGGTGCTGCACGCCTATCGCCTGACCGCGATCAACATCTGGGACCAGCTGCTCAAGCTCTGCGGCGAGGAACCCAGCGTGAGCCGGGCGCTGCTGGACTCCGCGTCGGCCCTGTGGGGCGCGGTGGACGTCTACTGCCAGGAGCTCGCTGCGGCCTACCGGGACGTGGAGACCGAGCAGCTGCTCCACGACGCGCGCCTGCGCGAGGCCGCCCTCGCCTCACTGTTCAGTGGGGCGAGGCTCGCGGGCGGGAGCTTCGCCGACCTCGCCGAGGCCCTGCGGCTGCCGAAGGTGGGCCGGTTCGTGGTCGTCGCCTCCGACTCCTGGCGCGTCGAGAAGGACCGCGCCCCGGCCACGGCGGAGCGGGCGCTGGCGACCCTCGGCGTGCGCTCGGCCTGGCGCTCGGACGCCGACGGCGAGGCGGGGCTCGTCGTCCTGTCGCACTCCCAGTGCGTCGACCACCTGATGGGCTACCTCACCTCGCTCACGGTCGGCCGCGTCGGGATCAGCGAGACGTTCGAGACCATCGTCGCCACCCCGCAGGCGGGGCACCAGGCCCGGCTGGCGCGGGACACCGCGACCCCGGGCGAGAACGCGGTGATGCGATACGGCGAGGCGCGCGTTGCTGCGCTGGTCGCCGCGACGCCGGAGCTGGCCACCGGCCTCGCCGAGCAGGTCCTGGGCGCCGTGCTCGAGCAGGGTGAGGAGGAGCGGGAGCTGCTGATCGGCACGTTGCGGGTGTGGTACGACGCCCACGGGTCGGCCCGCGAGGCCGCGCGCCTGCTGCACTGCCACCCCAACACGGTCCGCTACCGGCTGTCCAAGGTGACCCGGCTGACCGGTCGGGACCTGCACAGGCCGATCGACGTGGTGCATCTCTACCTCGCCCTCGAGGCCGCGCGTCTGTGGCCGCCGACCCGGGGCGCCTGAGCCGACCGTTGTGCGGCGGGACAACCAGCCCCGACCCATCGCCCGGACACAGGCGAGGCCCCAGGTCAGACCCGGGGCTTCGGTGTGGATCATGTGGTGCGCGAGGGGGGAGTTGAATCAGCGCGATCTCATGCTTCTTCAGCACAGCTCCGGATGGACGACGACGGCCGCTGGACCCGTGTCAGAGGAACCGTCGACGAGCATCCGCCGACCGACGTCCAGCAGGGCCGCTGCCTCGCGTCCAACCGCTTCGACCTGTGGGCGAAGCGCTTCCAGGCCTGCGACCAGGGCGATCAGCGGCACATCCCGGTGCGTCAGGACGTCTTGTAGCCAGGTGAGGAACTCGGTGAGGACGGTGGGGTCGTCCACCATCGTGGCGGCGCCGAGGAACCGCACGATGTAGCCCAGGTCTTCCAGGGTACGGTCCAGCTGGTGCTGATCGTAGTCGGCCATCGCAGGGAAGGTCGCGGCGAGCACGGCGAGCGCGGCGAGCGCCAGGCCGGGCGCCTCCTCGGCCAGCCGCAACGCAACCTGGTTCACCCTGGTCGGTGTCGCGTCGACGGGTGGCGGGTTCGTCTTCCAGCGGGTCAGGACACCCACGGCCTCGACGGCGGACGGCGCCCAGGCGTCGGCTCCCAGCCGCGAGGCACGCCGGCCGGCCCGCACCACATCGGTGCCGAAGGCACGGCCACCCATGATGACCGGGATCCCCTGCCGGTGCGCAGCATCGGCCAGGCGTGCCGCGCCGGGGAAGAACATCGCTAGGCTGCACGAGACCGCGAGGGAGTCCGCGTCGGACCGGCCAAGGAACTCGCCCACCACGTCGGCCGGGGTCGACGCTCCCAGGACGCGGACGCCCATCCCGTGCGAGCGGAGCGAGGCGCCGACCATCTGGGCGGCGAGGGAGTGCCAGTCCCCCTCGGCGCAGGTGATGACGGTGAGGCCGCCGCTGTCGTGCGGTGCGATCTCCCCCGCAAGCGCGTCGAGAGCGGCGCCGGTGACTCCGGTCGCCAGGTGCTCGTCGGCTGCGGTCAGCTCATTGCGTTGCCACCGTTCGCCCACCTCTCGCTGTGCAGCCGCCAGGAGGTTCTCGACGATCGCCGCGGGCGCTACCCGGTTGTCGAGGAGGTCGATCGTGAGGCGGATCGCGGGCGGGCGCCTACCGACGATCGCGTCGCTGAGGTAGGGCTCGAGGTAGTCGGTCGCCGCCGGCGCGGTCGTCGTCGCGGTTGCGGTGGCCCAGCGCCACTGGTCACGTCCGGCGTTCTTGGCGGCGTAGAGGGCCGCATCGGCAAGGACGATCGTCTCGTCCGGGTCGCCGGCCGAGCGAGCCACCCCTGCCGAGAAGGTCACTGGCAGCGGCCGAGCGGCCAGCCAGTCCTTCCGGAGTCGCTCCAGGAATGCGTCAGGGCCGGCTCCCGGGGCCCCGAGGACGGCGACGAACTCCTCGCCGCCGAAGCGGCCGACCACGTCGCGCCCCCGGGCGGCGCTGCGGAGCACGCTGCCGAAGGCGCGGAGGACGACGTCGCCCGTGGTGTGCCCGAACTCGTCGTTCACGAGCTTGAAGTGGTCCAGGTCCAATATGACGACCGCGTCTCCGCCCGCCAGCCTGCCCAGCGCCCGGTCGATCATCCGCCGGTTGGGCAGCCCGGTGAGGGTGTCGGTGGAGGCGGACACAGCGAGCCGCTCGCCTCGCTGGTTCAGCTCCAGCACGCGGTTGGCGTCGAGCAGGTACGGCGGCAGGTAGCGCTCGACCAGGGATCGCGCGGCGCTGCCCGGCGGTGCCTCCGGCAACAACGGATCGCCGTCGCCGAACGACACGTCAGCCGGGATCACGCTGCCGCTCTCAGTGCGTGACGTCACAAAGCCGCCGCCCAGCCCACGCACCAGCCTCTCGCCGATCTGCCTGGCTTCGGCGGCGGTCGACACCCTCAACAGGGCACGTGTCGCCTCCAGCACGACGACTGGGACCCAGGCGCTACCGCCGGGCTCCTCGACGACCTCGGACATCCGACGACACCTCCGCCCAGAGGCCGCGCGCCAGGCCCCGGTATCGCCAGAGTATGGGCCTTCCAGCCGACCGACCACCCGAACCGGGAAATCCGAGAGCCGTCGGAGGGAGCCATGCCTGACCACAGCGCGTCCGGGAGACGCGGCAGAACGCTGCCGACGCCCGGACACGGGCGGAGCCCCAGGTCAGACCTGGGGCTTCGCCGTGGATCATGTGGTGCGCGAGGGGGGAGTTGAACCCCCACGCCCTTTCGGGCACACGGACCTGAACCGTGCGCGTCTGCCTATTCCGCCACTCGCGCGTGAAGCCCGCTCAGGGTATCCCACCCCTACGACCCACCCCAAACCGGCCAGCGGGCGTCCCCGGGTGCCTGACCCGTGCCCGATACGATGCCTGGAACGCCGGACCCACCGCCGGTGTCTCGTGCATGCGCAGGCCCACGAACCGACGACGACGGAAGGAGGCGGCATGGGTTTCCTCCAACGGTTCGAGAACAGTCTCGAGCAGCTGGTCTCCGGTGTGTTCGCCAAGGCCTTCCGCAGTGCCGTCCAGCCCGTCGAGGTCGCCGCCGCGCTGCAGCGCGAGGTCGACAACTCCGCGCAGATCCTGTCCCGCAACCGACGGCTGGTGCCCAACCAGTTCCACGTCGAGCTCTCCGCCGCCGACCACGAGCGCCTCGCGCCGTACTCCTCCACGCTTGCGCAGGAGCTCACCGAGATGCTCCAGGAGCACGCCCACGAGCAGGCCTACGTCTTCACCGGTCCGGTGACCATCGCCTTCGACGAGCGTGACGACCTCTCCACAGGCCGGTTCCGGGTGCGCAGCTCCGCGCTGGCCGAGGTCACCCCGGTCTCCGAGCGCTCGCTCACCGACACCGCCGTACGCCGCGCCCAGGTGATCCTCGAGGTCAACGGGATGCGACACCCGCTCGACCCGCCCGGCATCGTGATCGGCCGGGGCACCGAGGCCGACCTGCGGATCAACGACCCGGGGGTCTCCCGTCGGCACGCGGAGATCCGGGTGCACACGGCCTCGGCGGACCGGGGCGGCGGCACGGACGTCAGCGTCGTGGACCTGGGCTCGACGAACGGCATGCTGGTCGATGGAAGCAAGGTGCACCAGGCCACCTTGGGGGACGGCTCGACCGTCAAGATCGGGAACACCACGATGACGGTCCGGCTGCTGCCCCACGATGTCCGGCGGACCGGCGACACGACCGAGAGCGGCTGGGGGGACGGCGGTGTCTGAGCTGACCCTGATGCTGATCCGGTTCGCCTACCTGGCGATCCTGTGGATCTTCGTGCTCTCCGCGATCTCGGTGGTCCGGTCCGACATGTTCGGCGCCCGCGTCGAGTCCACGCCCCGGGCCGACCGCCGGGCGGACAAGCAGGCCCGCAAGCAGTCCTCCTCGCGCGGCAAGGCCGCGCGCAGGGCGCGCGGCGCCCCCACCCACGTGCTGGTCGTCGACGGCAGCAACGCCGGTGAGACGGTGTCGCTGGACGACGCCCCGATCCTGATCGGCCGCGGCGCCGACGCGGCGATCCGGCTCGACGACGACTACGTCTCCACCCGGCACGCCCGGATCGCCAGCTCCGGCGACCAGTGGTTCGTGGAGGACCTCGGCTCGACCAACGGCACCTACATCGGCTCGCACCGACTCACCCAGCCGACCACCCTCCAGCTCGGCAGCACGGTCCGGATCGGCAAGACCACCCTCGAGCTGAGGAAGTAGGGCTGCTGCCGCCGATGGCCGACAGGGACCCCGACGCCCCCGAGGACGACGTGCCGTCCGGTACGCCGGGGGGCGGCGCGCCCGAGACCCGGCACCTCGCCCTGCGCTACGCCGCGCTCTCGGACGTCGGCCGGGTGCGCAAGGACAACCAGGACTCCGGCTATGCCAGCCAGCACCTGCTCGTGATCGCCGACGGCGTCGGGGGCGCGGCCCGCGGCGACGTGGCCAGCAGCACCGCCGTGCAGGTGCTGCGCCGCATCGACGCGCCCGCCCCCGCCGACCCGCTCGAGGCGCTGGCCGGCGCGATGCACCGCGCCCACGACCGGATCGCCGAGCTCGTCGAGCAGGACCCCGAGCTCGATGGCACCAGCACGACGGTCACCGCGGGGCTCTTCGACGGGCACCGCATCGGGGTCGCGCACGTCGGGGACAGCCGGGGCTACCTGCTGCGCGACGGCACGCTGTCCCAGCTGACCCGCGACCACACCTTCGTGCAGAGCCTCGTCGACGAGGGCCGCATCACCGAGGACGAGGCCCGCACCCACCCGCACCGCAACCTGATCCTGCGGGCGGTCGACGGCGTGCACGACACCGACCCCGACCTGTTCTACATCGAGCTGGCTCCCCACGACCGGCTGCTGCTGTGCAGCGACGGTGCCTCCGGCGTCCTGGACCAGCAGCGGCTCGCCGACATCCTGGGAAGCGGAAGCATCGACTACGCGGTCGTCGAGCTGGTCCGTGCCTCGCTGGAGGCCGGCAGCTCGGACAACGTGACGTGCGTGGTGGCCGACGTGGTGGACCTCGACGTCGACGATGAGCCCCCACCGGAGGCACCCGTCGGACCGATCATGGTCGGTGCCGCCGCGGACCTCGCGCGCCGGGGCGGCACGTCGTTCTTCCGCGGCCACCGCGGCGGGGACACCGGTGAGATCGAGGCCGTGCCAGGCGAGGACGAGGACGGGACGGCCGACCCCGAGGAGCTGCGCTACGCCCCACAGGCGCCGCGGCGCGGCCGCTGGGTCAGGAGACTCGCCGCCCTGCTGGTGCTGGTCGTGGTGCTCGCGGTGGCCGGGTTCCTCGGCTACCGCTGGAGCCAGGACCAGTACTACGTCGCCGAGGACGACGGGTCGGTGGCGATCTTCCGCGGCGTGCAGGCCGACATCCCCGGGCTGAGCATGAACCATGTGGAGGAGGTCTCCGACCTCACCGTCGCGGCGCTGCCCGACTACCCCACCGAGCAGGTGTCCGCCGGCATCTCGGCCGACTCGCTGTTCGACGCGCACGCGATCGTCAGCCGGCTGACCGGGCTGGCCACGGTCTGCCCGACCGCCGCCGCGCCCGCCACGCCGACGACTCGCCCTGCGCCCAGCGCCTCACCGCGGGGGACCGCCGGCCCGAAGGCGAGCGGGACCCCCACCGCCACTCCAACTCCGACCCCGACCCCGACCCCGTCCGCGAGCCCGACCCTGGCTCCGCCGGACTGCGTGGAGGCGACCCCGTGAGCGCCCTCGACACCCCGCCAGGAGAGCGGCGCTACCCGACGTTCACGCACCGGCGCCGCCGCAACGCCGAGCTGTTCTTGCTGGTGCTCTCCCTGGTCGTCGGGGTCGGTGCCTACGCGGCGGTCGGCATCGGGGTGGAGGGCACCGTGCCCGCCGACATCGTCGGCTACGGCGGCTGGCTCGCCGGCCTCTGCGTCGTCTGCCACGTGGTGGTGCGGCTCGTCGCGCCGTACGCCGACCCGGTGCTGCTGCCGATCGTGGCCGCGCTCAACGGCC
>JBDTXF010000045.1:0-11179 GCA_040006355.1 Nocardioidaceae bacterium
CGTCGGTCTTCTTGGCGACCTCCTTGACGAGCTCGGCACCGATCTTCTCGTAGGGATCCTCGAGCTCGATCTCCTTGGCGATGGACACGCCATCGTTGGTGATCGTGGGGGCGCCCCACTTCTTCTCGAGGACGACGTTGCGGCCCTTGGGACCGAGCGTCACCTTCACGGCGTCGGCGAGCGTGTTCATGCCACGCTCCAGGCCGCGCCGGGCTTCCTCGTTGAACGCAATGAGCTTAGGCATTCTCCGCGGTTCCTCACGCTGGATGAACTGGACAGGGGGATGCCCGCGACGGACGGTCACAGCTGACCCGGCGGACCCTTCCCGCCGGCGCTTCGAGACCTCATCTTCCCGGTCCACTGTCACTCTCGTCCTGAGAGTGCTAACTCATGTTTAGCACTCGGCCCCTGCGAGTGCAAGGCGAGCGACCGGGAGCGGCGACCGGCGCCGGCACTCGGGGAGACCCCCGGTGAGGGTCCCAGGTCTAGACGGCAGAGCCGGACCGACCGCAGGAACATTGACCGTCCCGAGCCTCGGGCCTAACCTGGGCGGACCTCGTGGGTGCGACGAGGTTTCGGCCGGAGCAGCTCTGCTGCTCCGGCCACTTACATCTGCGGGTCCCGACCGCTCGGCGAGTGCGGTTCAGGCCTGCTCAGGAGGGAAGCCCCCGGTCGCGACCGGGCCCCATCGCTCGATGGTGACCCGGATCAGCGACTTGTCCTGCTGCCGCATCGCCTCGCGGTACTCCTCCCAGTCCGGGTGCTCGCCGCTGATGCAGCGGAAGTAGTCCACCAGCGGCTCGACGGCGTCCGGCATGTCGACCACCTCGGCGGTGCCGTCGACCTGGACGTAGGGGCCGTCCCACTCCTCGGAGTGGATGACCATCGACACGGCGGGGTCGCGGCGGGCGTTGTTGGCCTTCGCCCGCCCGGGGTACGTCGAGACCACCACCCGGCCCTCGGCGTCGACGCCACAGGCGACCGGGGACATCTGCAGGCCGCCGTCGCGACGCCGGGTGACCAGCGTGGCCCGGTGACGAGGACGGACGAACCCCAGCAGATCGTCCCGGCTGACGGTGTCCGCGGATGCGAGGTTGCGTGCCATGCCCGACAGCCTAGGCGGCGGTCCGGCCGGCTCAGCCGCCGGCGACCGCCGGGATCACCGAGACCTGCGCCCCCTCGGGGGTGCTGGTCTCGAGCGCCTCGAGGAAGCGGACGTCGTCGTTGCCGACGTAGACGTTCACGAACCGCCGGATCGACCCCTGCTCGTCGAGGATGCGGGCCCGGATGCCCGGGTAGCTCGTCTCCAGCGAGTCGAGGACCTCCAGAAGCGTCCCACCGGTGGCGGACACCTCGGAGGCACCGTCGGTGTAGGTGCGCAGGATGGTCGGGATCCGGACGCTGACGCTCATATCTCTCCTCGTGCTGGGATGCCGCTAGGGGTCGAAGAATACCGGCCCGGACCGGTCCGGTGACCGGCCCGAGGGCTGGACCGCTCAGAGGACCCCGGCCGCGGTGAAGGCCGCATAGCTCGGCGCGATCGTCGCGGCCGGGCCGACCCGGTCGGCGACCGCGTCGAGGGTCTTGAGCCCGTCGCCGGTGTTCAGGACCACGGTCTCGGCGTCCGGGTCGAGCAGGCCGTTCTCGACGAGCTTCCTGAGCACCGCGATCGTCACGCCGCCCGCGGTCTCGGCGAAGACCCCCTCGGTGCGGGCCAGCAGCTGGATGCCGTCGCGCACCTCCTCGTCGGTGACGTCCTCGATCGCGCCGCCGGTGCGACGGGCGACATCGAGCACGTAGGGGCCGTCGGCGGGGTTGCCGATGGCCAGCGACTTGGCGATGGTGTCGGGCTTGACCGGGCGCACCACGTCGTGGCCGTCCTTGAACGCCGCGGAGACCGGCGAGCAGCCGGCCGCCTGCGCGCCGAAGATCTTGTACGGCGAGGCGTCGACCAGACCGAGCTGCACGAGCTCGGAGAAGCCCTTGTCGACCTTGGTCAGCTGCGAGCCGGACGCGACCGGGATCACGATCTGGTCGGGGAGCCGCCAGCCGAGCTGCTCGGCGATCTCGTAGCCCAGTGTCTTGGAGCCCTCGGCGTAGTAGGGACGGACGTTGACGTTCACGAACGCCCAGCCCTCCTCCTCGCCGGCGATCTCGGAGGCGAGCCGGTTGACGTCGTCGTAGTTGCCCCGCACGGCGATCAGCGTGCCGCCGTACACCGCGGTGGTGATCACCTTGGGGCGCTCGAGGTCGTCGGGGATGAACACGACCGTCTTCATCCCGGCGCGGGCTCCGGCCGCGGCGACGGCGTTGGCCAGGTTGCCCGTCGACGGGCAGGCGAAGACGGTGCTGCCGAACTCACGGGCCGCGGAGAGCGCGACGGCGACGACCCGGTCCTTGAAGGAGTGCGTCGGGTTGCCGGAGTCGTCCTTGACCCAGAGGCTCCTCATGCCGAGCGCGCGGGCGAGGTTGTCCGCCTTCAGCAGCCGGGTGTAGCCGGGCTCCATGTTGGGGCTGCCGATGATGTCGGCCGGCACCGGGAGCAGCTGCTGGTAGCGCCAGATGTTGGCCGGGCCGGCCTCGATCTGCGCGCGGGTGACCCGGGGGAAGTCATAGCCGATCTCGAGCGGGCCGAAGCACTCCCGGCAGGCGTAGAACGGACCGAGCTCCTGGGTGGCGCGACACTCGCGGCACACGAGGGTGACCGCGTTGCCGAAGGCGCCGGGACGAAGACCGGCGGTGGGGCCGGACAGGACCGATGTGCTCAAAGGAGTGCCTCCTTCTCATCTTCCCCGGTGGGCCGACTCTCGGCGCGGGACGGAATTAGCACCTTTGGCACCGCAGCGGTCTCCCCTGAAGCTGCAGCCGGAGCTGCCAGGTGAGTGCGGTGACGGGTTGCCGGGGCTTCAGCGGGCCGTGTCCCTCTGCCCCTCTCGATGAGCAAGAAGAACGGTACGCACGCGTCTCAGCATGTGCACACAGCATCCACACTGCGAGATGCGGGTGCTCGTCTCAGACGCTGAGCGCCTGGGCGTCGGCGGCGAACCCGGCCAGCAGCCCGACCACCCCGGCCGGTCCGTCCACGACCACGTCGGCCAGCTCGGTGAGCGCCTCCTGCTCCTCCGAGGTCGAGCAGACCAGCAGCGTCGGGAGGCCCTCGTCGCGCAGCACGCGCACCGCCTCGAACGCCTCCAGGTCGCCTAGGTCGTCCCCCACGAAGAGCACCCCGCCGCCGCCGTACTCCGCCAGGGCGGTCTCGAGGGCCAGCCCCTTGTGCATGCCCGGCGCCCGCACCTCGAGCACCAGCTTGCCCGGCTCCAGGGTCAGGCCGTGCCGCTCGGCGGCCTCGCCGAGCGCCTCCGACAGGCGCTGGAAGGTCCGCTTGGGGTGTGACAGCCGCCGGGTGTGCACCGCCACCGCGAGCCCCTTCTCCTCCACGAGCGCATCGGCCGCGTCCTCGCCGCCGAGGATGCCGGGCAGCTCCTCGCGCAGTGCCTGCAGCCCGGCGGGCGGCTCCGGGGAGGTGAAGGCGCGGGTGCCGGAGTCCCAGCGCTCGTGGCCGTACTGGCCCATCACGGCGAGGCGGGCTCCCTCGGGCAGTGCGTCGGCGAGCTCCTCGAGGTGCCCGAGCTCGACGACCTGACGGGCCGGGCGTCCGGTGATCACCACGACGGCCCGGACCTGGGCGGCCAGCGCCGCGAGCGTCGCCGGCGCGTCGGGGTGGATCACGGCCTTGTCGGGGTCCTCCACGATCGGGGACAGCGTCCCGTCGAAGTCGAGGCCGACGACCACGTCGCGGGCGACACCGACCAGCCCGTCGTACCGCTGCTGGGACTGCTCGGTCCAGAACTCCATGCGCACAGCCAACCAGAGAGGGCGGCGTGCCAGGTCAGGAGTAGTCGGTGGTCAAGATGACCGTCAGCCGGTCACCGCGCATCGGGGAGATCATCGGCTTGATCCGAGCGATGCCGAGGTCCTTGCCGAGGAGCGTGGCCTGGGCGTGCAGCCGGGCCGGGTAGTAGACCGTGCTCGCCGGGATCGTGCCGTACCAGTTGTCCGAGCCGATCACCTGCCAGCCGGCTCCCTGTGCGCGAGCCGCGGTGCTGCCGGCGAGCCCGCTGATCCCGGAGTTGTTGAACACCTCGACGTAGGTGTCGGCGCGGCGCACCACGTGCTTCTTGACGTGGTGCTTGCGCACCACCCGTGGCGCAGCGCTGTGCGCGGGCGGTGTCGCGGACGGGGAGGCCGAGACCGGCGTGGTGGCCTGTGCGGGCCGGTCCCCGGCGCCGTCGGTCGCCAGGAACGCGACACCGGCGAGCACCACGGCGGCCGCGGACAGCAGGGCGACCGGCGAGGACAGTGCGATCCCGCGCTGGTCGCGCCGACGCACCCCGAGCCGCATTTCAGACCTCGAAGCCGAGCCGGCGGGCGGCGCGGGCGCGCTGGCGGGCGGCGCGCAGACGTCGCAGCCGGCGGACCAGCAGCGGGTCGAAGGCCAGCGACCCGGGCCGGTCGATGAGGGCGTTGAGCACCTGGTAGTAGCGCGTCGAGGACATGTCGAAGTTCTCGCGCACGGCCTGCTCCTTGGCGCCGGCGTACTTCCACCACTGGCGCTCGAAGCCCAAGATCTCACGGTCCCGCTCGGACAGCTCGTCGGCGGACTCATGCGGGTGCGAGCTCAGGGCGTTCGCGGCGTCCATGGGTGGGCTCCTGTGCAGGCTGCGGTGGCGGATCTAGGTGAGGACCCAGCATAGGCGACGAAGCACACCGATGTAGTTCGCCCGCCCGTGGCGGCCCGGCGTTTCGCGGCCACCCATCTTGCTCCGCCGCCTCGTGGGTAGGTTGTCACGATGAGCCCCGAGACGAAGATCAAGAAGGCTGAGCTGGTCATCGTCGCCAACCGGCTGCCCGTCGACCGGGTCGTCAACGACGACGGCTCGATCGACTGGCGCCGCTCCCCCGGCGGCCTGGTCACCGCGATCGAGCCGGTGATGCGGCAGAACGACGGTGCGTGGATCGGCTGGTCGGGCGGGAGCGACACCGACCTCGAGCCGTTCGTCGACGACGGCCTGTCGCTGGTCCCGGTCCCGCTGACCGACCAGGAGATCGAGTACTTCTACGAGGGCTTCTCCAACGGCACCCTGTGGCCGCTCTACCACGACGTCGTCGCCAAGCCCGAGTTCCACCGTGAGTGGTGGGACGCCTACGTCCAGGTCAACCGGCGCTTCGCGGAGAAGGCCGCCGAGGTCGCCGCCGAGGAGGCGACCGTCTGGGTGCACGACTACCAGATGCAGCTGGTGCCGGCGATGCTGCGCGACCTGCGCCCGGACCTGCGGATCGGCTTCTTCCTGCACATCCCCTTCCCGCCGGCCGAGCTCTTCTCGCAGCTGCCGTGGCGCCGCCAGATCCTCGAGGGGCTGCTCGGCGCCGACGTGGTCGGCTTCCAGCGCCCGGGTGCCTCCCAGAACTTCGTCCGGCTGGTGCGCCAGCGGGTCGGGCACAAGACCCACCGCGACCAGATCTACCTCCCCGACGGCCGCATCGTGCAGGCCGGCTCCTTCCCGATCTCCATCGACACCGCCGGCCTCGACGAGCTGGCCCGATCCGCATCGGTCGAGGAGCGCGCGAAGGAGATCCGCGAGCAGCTCGGCAACCCGCGCAAGGTGCTGCTCGGGGTCGACCGGCTCGACTACACCAAGGGGATCTTCGACCGGCTGCGGGCCTACGGCGAGCTGCTCGAGGACGGCGAGGTCTCGGTCGCGGACACCGTCTTCGTGCAGGTGGCCACCCCGTCCCGCGAGCGCGTCGAGTCCTACCGCCTGCTCCGCGACGAGATCGACATGCTCGTCGGGAGGCTCAACGGGGACCTCGGTCACATCGGCAGCCCGGCGATCCACTACATGCACACCTCCTACCCCAAGGAGGAGATGGCGGCGCTGTTCCGGGCCGCCGACGTGATGGTGGTCACCCCCCTGCGCGACGGCATGAACCTGGTCGCCAAGGAGTACGTCGCCTGCCGCTACGACGACCGGGGGGCGCTGGTGCTCTCGGAGTTCGCCGGAGCCGCCGACGAGCTGCGCCAGGCCTACCTGGTCAACCCCTATGACATCAACGGCATGAAGCAGACCATCGTCACCGCGATGAACGCCGACCCCAAGGAGCTCGCCCGGCGGATGAAGGCGATGCGCAAGACCGTCGCCGAGCACGACGTGAAGGACTGGGCGCGGCGCTTCCTCCAGGTGCTGGCCGAGGTGAAGCCCGACCACCACAAGCAGCTGCGCCCCCGCCAGGACGGGTCGGCGACCCCGGCCTCGTGAGCGTCCGATCCGCGCGGCCCACTGATAAATTCTGCACATGGATCTGATCCCCAAGCCGGACCAGGTCGTCTCCGCGGCCGCCAACCTCGCGCACAAGATGCTCTACGGCGGACTGGCCGACCTGCGACCGTTGCCCCGCACCCTGATCGACGAGGGGGTGCTGCGCGAGGTCTACCACTACCGGCCCCGCGCCAGCGCCAAGGAGCACGGGGACCCGGTCCTGCTGGTCACCCCGCTCGCCGCGCCCGCGCTGTGCTTCGACCTCCGTCGCGGCTGCTCGCTCGTGGAGCACCTCGTGGACGCCGGCCGGCCGACGTACCTCGTGGAGTACGGCGAGGTGTCCTTCGCCAACCGCGGCCTCGGCATGGAGCACTGGGTCGACGAGGTGGTGCCCGAGGCGATCGAGGAGGTCAGCCGGCACGCAGGCGGTCGCCCGGTGCACGTGGTCGGCTGGAGCCTCGGCGCGATCTTCGCGCTCCTGGTCGCGGCGGACCGCCCGGACCTGCCGATCGCCTCGCTGACCAGCGTCGGCGCCCCGATCGACGTCAGCCAGGTGCCGCTGGTCGCACCCTTCCGGCCCTTCCTCGGCATCGCCGGCGAGCGGGCCGGGCTGGTCACCCACGCCTACCGGCTGCTCGGCGGCGCCCCCAAGCCGCTGGTCCGGCGCGCCTTCCAGCTGTCCTCGTTCAACAAGCTGGTCACCAAGCCGATCGTCCTCGCGTCCAAGCTCGACGACGCTGACTTCCTGGCCCAGGTGGAGGCCGTCGACCGGTTCACCGCCCGGATGATCGCCTACCCGGGCCGCACGTTCGGGCAGCTCTACCACCGGCTGCTCAGGGGCAACCAGCTCGCCGGAGGCACGGTCACCATGGACGACCGGGTGATCTCGCTGGCCGACATCACCGTGCCCCTGCTGGCGTTCGCCGGGGCCGCCGACGGCATCGCGCCGGTGGAGAGCGTGCGCCCGATCGTGGACCTGGTCACCGGCGTCGACGACCTGCGCTTCGAGATCGTCCCCGGTGGCCACCTCGGGATGCTCACCGGCCGGGCGGCGCGGCGTACGACGTGGCGGGTGCTCGACGAGTGGATCGACGGGCACTCCTCGGACACAGCAGCCGAACGCACCGCGACCAAACCCACGGCAACCAAGGGCACCGCGACCGGGAAGCCGGCCCGGAAGGCCGCCCGGAAGGCGGCCACCAGGGCCCGCACCCCCGGGCGCACCGCGTCCGAGAAGGCGATCGGCTCGAACCCGCAGCGGCGCTACGGGTCGGCGTCCAGCCGGACCCTCGCGCCGCGCTGAGCCCCCGCCACGCGCCGGTCGGCGGGCTTGGACCGGACCCGTAGCGTCGGTGCCGTGAGAGACCTGCGGCACACCCGGATCGGCACCGCGGTGCTGGCGGTCGGTCTGCTTCTCACGGCGTGCTCGTCCGGCGGCACGTCCTCGTCGTCGAGCGCCTCGCCGTCGCCGTCCTCCTCGGGCCTCCAGCGCTATGTCGCGCTCGGCGACTCCTTCAGCGCCGGGCCGCTGGTCCCGACCACCGACCTGGCCGGCGGCTGCGCGCGCTCGGACCACGACTACCCGTCGCTGGTCGCGCGCGCGCTCAAGGTCCGACTCGTCGACGTGACCTGCAGCGGCGCCACGACCCGCGACCTCACCCAGGTCCAGCGCCCGTTCGGCGACGCGCGCATCCCGCCGCAGCTCAGGTCGGTGACCCCCGCGACCGACCTGGTGACCCTCGGCATCGGCGGCAACGACCTCGACCTCTTCGCGACGCTCATCAGCACCTGCACCCGGCTGCGATCGAGCGACCCGACCGGCTCGCCCTGCGCCGACCGGCTCGCGGCGAAGGGGCCCGACCTCGAGGGGGCCACCGCGACGATCAGCTCACGGGTCGCCGCGTCGCTCCGCGCGATCCGGCAGCGGGCGCCCCGGGCGCGGATCCTGCTGGTCGGCTACCTGCGGCTGGTCCCGGACACCGGCACCTGCGCGAAGCTCCCGTTGGCGACCGGTGACTACGCCGAGGGCCGCCTGATCAGCCGGGCCCTGGACCGCTCCCTGTCCCAGGCCGCCAAGCGGACCGGTGTCACCTTCGTCGACATGTACGCCGCCTCCCGCGGGCACGACATCTGCTCGGAGCAGCCGTGGGTCAACGGGAGTGTCACCAACCGCCAGCGGGCACTGGCCTACCACCCGTTCGCGGTCGGCATGCGGGCCGACGCGGCCCGCGTCCTGGCCGCCCTCGGCCAGGGATAGCGCGGGACCATGGACTGCCCAGGGTGGACCCCATGAGCGCACTGGCGGGCCTGGTCGAGCGTGGCCTGGTCGCCCCGGACTGGGCCGAGGCACTCGCACCGGTGGACGCCCAGATCGCCACGATGGGTGCGTTCCTGCGCGAGGAGGTGCGGGCCGGCCGGGCCTACCTCCCCCACGGCGACCAGATCTTCCGCGCCTTCAGCCGGCCGCTCGCCGACGTGCGGGTGCTCGTCGTCGGCCAGGACCCCTACCCGACCCCCGGCCACCCGGTCGGGCTGTCGTTCTCGGTGGCCCCGGACGTGCGGCCGGTGCCCAGGAGCCTGGTGAACATCTTCACCGAGCTCGGCACCGACGTCGGCGCCGGCCAACCGAGCACCGGCGACCTGACCCCGTGGGCCGAGCAGGGGGTGATGCTGCTCAACCGGGTGCTGACGGTGGCTCCCGGCGCGTCGGCCTCCCACCGGGGGCGCGGCTGGGAGGTGGTCACCGAGCAGGCCATCGACGTGATGGCCCGGCGCGGCGGCCCGATGGCGGCGGTGCTGTGGGGTCGGGACGCGCAGAGCCTCAAGCCCGCACTCCGCGAGGTGCCGTGGGTCGAGTCGGTGCACCCCAGCCCGCTCTCCGCCTCCCGCGGGTTCTTCGGGTCGCGGCCGTTCAGCCGGGTCAACACGCTGCTGGAGAGGCAGGGCGGCGAGCCCGTCGACTGGCGGCTGCCCTAGGGACCGTGCATGCGCGCGCGTCGCCCAGGCGGGGCCGGTGCTGCGCTCGCCGCACAGCGACGGTGCGGAGTCCCCCGCACAGGTAGTGCGTGGGCTCCTTCACCCGCTGGGTGACAGGTGGGTCAGGTCGTCGTCCGCAGCCGCGAGGCCTCGACCTGCTCGACGATGTGGCCGGCGACCCGCTCGAGGGCAGCCACGTCGTCGGCGTCCAGACCCTCGAAGACCAGGGACCGGACCGTCTCGACGTGACCGGGAGCAGCCGAGACCAGCACGTCCCAGCCCTGCTCGGTGAGGCTGACCAGGGTCACCCGCCGACTGTCCGGCGACGGCGTCCGCGCGACCCAGTCGCGCTTCTCCAGCTTGCTCACCACGTGGGAGAGCCTCGAGAGACTGGCGTTCGTCCGGCCGGCCAGCTCGCTCATGCGCAGGGTGCGGTCCTCGCTCTCGGAGAGCATCGCCAGGCAGAGGTAGTCGAAGTGCGTGAGGTCGCAGTCGCGCTGGAGCTGGGAGTCGAGCGCCGGGGAGAGCTTGAGCATCACCCCGGCGAGGCGGAGCCAGGCCCGCTGCTCGTCGTCGTCCAGCCACCGGGTCATGCCTCCAGCGTAGGACGCGAAAGGCACGAACCGGCAACACTTGATGCTTCAACTAAATTGTCCTACCATGGAGGCATGACCCAGACGCCGTCCACGACCGGTCGCATGCCCGCCCTCTACATCGGGCACGGCGCTCCGCCGCTCCTCGACGACGCGCTCTGGACCAGCCAGCTGGCGGCCTGGTCCCGCGACCTGCCGCGACCCAAGGCGATCCTGATCGTGTCCGCGCACTGGGAGTCCGCGCCGGTGATGCTGAGCTCGCCGGTGGCCGGCACCCCGCTCGTCTACGACTTCGGCGGCTTCGCGCAGCGCTACTACGAGATGACCTACGAGACCCCCGACGCCAGCGCCCTGGCCGCCCGGGTGGCCGCGATGATGCCCGACCACGAGCCGGTCCACCAGCACACCAGCCGGGGCCTGGACCACGGCGCCTGGGTCCCGCTGAGGGTGATGTACCCCGAGGCCGACGTCCCCGTCCTCCAGATGTCGCTGCCCACCGACGACCCCTACCGGCTCCTCGAGCTGGGCGGGCGGCTACGGCCGCTGCGCGACGAGGGCGTGCTGGTCATCGGGTCCGGCTTCCTGACCCACGGCCTGCCGTTCCTGCGTGAGTTCCGCATCGACGCCGCCGCCCCCGGCTGGTCGAGGGAGTTCGACGCCTGGGCCGCCGAGGCGCTGGCGCGCGGCGACGTCGACGAGCTCGCGGCGTACCGCACGAAGGCGCCGGGCATGCCCTACGCGCATCCCACCGTCGAGCACTACACCCCGCTGTTCATCACCCTGGGCGCCGCCTCCGACGCCGAGACCCCGGGTGACCAGCGGATCGACGGCTACTGGATGGGACTCTCCAAGCGGTCCCTCCAGGTCGCCTGAGCGCTCCGACCCGGGCCGGCCTGGTAGACAGCCCGCGTGAGCATCCTCTCGATCCAGTCCCACGTCGCCTACGGGCACGCCGGCAACAGCGCGGCGGTCTTCCCCCTGCAGCGCCTCGGCAAGGAGGTGTGGCCGGTGATGACCGTGGAGTTCTCCAACCACACCGGGTACGGCGCCTGGCGCGGGCCGGTGCTCGCCGCCGCGGACGTCGCGGAGGTGATCGCCGGCATCGGCGACCGGGGGGTGCTCGGGGAGTGCGACGCCGTGCTCTCGGGCTACCAGGGCGCAGAGGACGTGGGGGCGGTGGTGCTGGACGCGGTGGCCGCGGTCAAGGCCGCGAACCCGGACGCGATCTACTGCTGCGACCCGGTGATGGGCGACGTGGGCCGCGGAATGTTCGTGCGGCCGGGGATCCCGGAG
>JBDTXF010000046.1:0-11139 GCA_040006355.1 Nocardioidaceae bacterium
GTTTCAGAGACAGGAGTATCGCGTGCAGATGACCACACCTCCCGCCGCGACGATCACCGTCAATGAGCAGGGTGAACCACGGGCTTAACAGCCTTTCGGACTTGAAGTAGCGAAGCAAAAAACAACTTGAACGGGGACAGATTTGCCCTCGCTCAAGTTGTTTTGGTACCAATTTCTATCTGCTCCTGCAAACTGCTAGGCGCAATTATCCGCCGACGCGTTGGACGAGACTGAGGGCGACCAAGCGCGCAAAACGGGTATCGCCAAACGTCTCGAAGGCGAAATTAATGTTACGACCGGCAACTCCTACACAATCTACACCGCTGTCGAAGGCTTGTTGCAAGCGGCGCAAATGATGGAAATTGACGTTGCGAAATCGCAAGCCGTCGTTCTGCAGTTGTACACCTGGGAACGCGAGCGATTACTCACGCTCGCCAAGGGTGTGGGCGGCGCCGCGGTCACTGTGCTGGCGGCGCTTATCGCCGACGCAACTCAGGGATCGGTCGACAGCCCGAGCGTATGGGTGGTTTACCTAGCGGGTGCCTTGGTTGCCCTCCTGCTGGTATGGGGCGCGTTCATCCTGTCCGGGCTGCGTCGCTTGGCGGAGCAATACTCGCTGGCCTTGCTGGTGGTGTCATGACAGAGGTAACAAGCGTCTCGGCGACCTCGGCCCTGAACGCCGTCGTGTGGGTGTTCGCGGGCATGACCATTGTGGTCATCCTCGTGTTCGGGGCCACCATGTGGCTGGCGATTCGGCATCGGCGTCAACGCACAAAGGCCCGCCCATACCTCGACGACCCGCGGCGTTGGAGAGCTGACCCGGCCGGCGTACTAGACATCCTGACTGTAGGCGACCTGATCGGAGACCCGCAGTTGCGGGAGGCCGTGCTCAGCAAGCGCACTCAGCTTGCGGACATGGTTGCGACGAGGGATGCGACGGACGTCCAATCCGAGTCACCGTCCGACCCGGAGGCGCCGACGCCGCGCTGAAGGATTGAGCATCTTCCATCCCCTCAATTCGCCGATCGATGATTGCACACGATGCACAGGCGTTAGCAAGAATGCCCGAAGGCGCGAGGTGACGTCCCCTGTCGTGGTGTAACTCCCGCGGTGGTTCCCGAGTGTTGAGGAGCCACTGTGTGAGGCTTCGTTAGAACCCGCCAAGGAACTTTCGAAGGAGAACCACACGACAGCCCTGTCCCAGTCTGCCCTGCTCGACGTCCTCGATGCACCAATTCTGGATGGTCTTCGATTTGCCTCCTCAAGATTCTCGCGGCTGAGCCCCCTAGGCCGCTTCGGCCGGGGTCTCGGTAGATCCGATGTAAGACGGGGGCGGCTCATCGACGCGTGAGGAAGAACTTTCGGTGAAGTACTTAGCGTGGTGCCCGCCTCTTACCAGAATCCTTGTGCGCATAATCGGACCACCGTCGAGGACTGGGGCCGCAGATGATCGAGTTCCGATCGGTCACGAAGCAGTTCTCGGACGGCACCGTCGCGGTCGAAGACTTCAGCTTCACGCTCCCCTCCCGCCAGACCACGGTGTTCGTGGGCTCCTCCGGGTGCGGCAAGACGACGCTGCTGAGGATGATCAACCGGATGGTGGAGCCGACGTCGGGGGAGATCCTGATTGATGGCGAAGACGTGTCCGCCCAGGACAAGGTGAAGCTGAGGCGGAGCATCGGCTACGTCCTCCAGTCCTCGGGGCTGCTGCCGCACCGCAAGGTCATCGACAATGTGGCCACCGTGCCGATGCTCAACGGCGTCCCGAAAGCGAAGGCCTGGGAGTCGGCGCTGGAGTTGCTCGACAAGGTCGGTCTGGACCGCGGCCTGGCGGATCGCTACCCCCGTCAGCTGTCAGGTGGGCAGCAGCAGCGCGTCGGTGTGGCCCGCGCGCTGGCCAACGACCCCAACATCTTGTTGATGGACGAGCCGTTCGGTGCCGTCGACCCCATCGTCCGCGCCGATCTGCAGGTCGAGCTCAACCGGCTCCAGCGGGAGCTGGGCAAGACCATCGTCTTCGTGACCCACGACATCGACGAGGCGTTCGTGCTCGCCGACCAGGTGGTTATCTTTCGCAGAGGCGGCGTCATCGCCCAGGCCGGCACCCCCGCCGAGATCCTCGCGGACCCCGCCGACGACTTCGTCGCCAGCTTCGTTGGGTCCGACAAGGGCAAGCGCGACCTACACCTCCAGCGGCGCGAGGGCGACGAAGGGCTCACCCTGGTCGTGGATCGGGAGGGACGGCCGGTCGGTGTGCTCGGGTCCGAGGACGGCCGATCCGGCGACGAAGGGGCGGCCCCGTGAGCTGGACCATCGACAACGTGGACCTGATCCGCGAGTACACGCTCAACCACGCCCGGTTGGCGGTCATCCCGATCCTAGTGAGCTTCCTGCTGTCGATCCCGCTGGGCTGGGTGGCCAACCGCACTCCTCTGCTGCGCAGCGTCGTGATCACCGGCGGCAGCCTGCTCTACACGATCCCGTCGCTGCCGCTGTTCGTGATCCTGCCGCTCATCATCCCGACCCGCGTCCTCGACGACACCAATCTGGTGGTGGCTCTGTGCATCTACGGCGTGGCCATCATGTCGCGCTCGGCGGCGGACGCTCTCGCCTCGGTGGACCAGACGACGGTAGACGCCGCCACCGCGGTCGGATACTCCTCCGGCACGCGCTTCTTCAAGGTGGAGCTGCCACTGGCGGGACCCGTGCTGCTGGCGGGAATGCGGGTGGTGTCGGTGAGCACGATCGCTCTCGTCTCGGTCGGGGTCATCATCGGCTCGGAGAACCTGGGCTACTTCTTCCAGAACGGCAAGCAGCGCGGGATCCTGGAGGAGGTCGTGGTCGGGATAGTGCTCAGCCTGCTGCTGGCGCTGCTGTTCGACCTCGTCATCGTCGCGGTGGGGCGCATCTTGATGCCCTGGACCAGAGAGCCCTCGGCGCGGGGCGGGCGAGGAACGAAGGTCCGGGTGTCCGGCCTTGACGTCGGGGTCACGACAGGGGGCGTCTGATGGACCTCCTCGTCCACGCCCTCCACTGGATCTTCGACAGCTCTCACTGGCAGGCAGGCAGCCAGAGCCCGCTGCCGATCCAGGACCGGCTGCTCGAGCACCTGCGCTACACCGCGGTCTCCGTCGGGTTGGCCGCGCTGATCGCCCTCCCGCTCGGCTTCTTCATCGGACACACCGGTCGGGGACGTCAGTTCGTCATCACCTTCACCGGCTCGATGCGTGCCCTCCCGACGTTGGGCCTGCTCTTCTTCCTACTGATGGTCTTCGGCTACTTCCTGTCCTACGACAAGGCACCGATCGTCGGCGCGACCATCGCCTTCGTCATCCTTGCCATCCCCTCGATGCTCGCCGGCGCCTACTCGGGCCTGGAGTCGGTCGACCGGGAGGTCATCGACGCCGCCCGCGCCAACGGCATGACCGAGCTGCAGGTCCTCATTCACGTGGAGATCCCACTTGGCCTGCCGCTGATCGTGGGCGGTATCCGGGCCGCCGTCCTGCAGGTGATCGCGACCGTCACGATCGCGTCGTACGCCGGCCTGGGTGGGCTTGGGCGGATCATCACCAGCGGCATCGGGCTCAACGACTACGATCTCATCCTGGGCGGTGCGATCCTGGTCACCGTCCTCGCGCTCACGGTCGACGGCCTCTTCGCCATCGCCCAGCGCGCCACCGCTACCCGAGGGATCTCGGACTACCGCATTGCGGCACCACGCCGTAGCTCCCATCGGTCGCCAAGGCCGCCCGCGCGTGTGAACGCGCGAGACGAAAGGTAGGACCCCAGATGTCCGTTCTTCGCTTGAGCAGGCTGAGTGGTCTCACGATCGCGCTGGGTGTGGCCGCCGCGCTGACTGCGTGTGGCTCCAACGACCCCGCCGCACCCGCCGCCGGTGGTGGTGGTGGTGGTAAAAGTGACACCGTCACCGTCGGCTCCTTCGCCTTCCCCGAGAGCGAGATCCTCGGCGAGATCTACGCCCAGGCCCTCATGGCCGACGGGGTCGACGTCAAGACCAAGTTCAACATCGGGCCACGCCAGCAGACCATCCCCGCGCTCCGGGATGGGTCGATCAACCTGATCCCGGAGTACAACGGCAACCTGCTCGCCTACTACAACCCCAAATACACCGAGCGCACGACCGAGCAGGTCGACGGCGCCCTCGGGGCCGTGGTCGCTAAGGACAAGCTGCGTGTCCTGGACTCCGCCGCGGCCGAGGACAAGGACGCCTACGTTGTCACCAGCAAAACGGCCGCGGCCAAGAACCTGACCTCGATCGGCGACCTGGCCGGCCTGGTGCCGTTCTCGCTCGGCTCCAACCCGCAGTTCGGTGAGCTGGGCTACGGCATCCCGGGCCTCAAGAGCGTCTACGGTGTCGGCGTCAAGAAGGGCGACGTCAAGTTCGACCCGATCGAGGACTTCGGTGGACCCGACACGGTCAAGGCGCTCGTCGATGACACAGTGCAGGTCGCCGACATCTACACGACCTCCCCCGCGCTCAAGACCGAAAACCTCGTGGTGCTGGCCGACCCCAAGAACATGATCTCCTCGCAGAACATCGTTCCGCTGATCGCCGAGGCCGTCTACACCAAGGACATCGCGAAAACCCTGAACGCCATCTCGGCCAAGCTGACCACCGATGATCTGATCGCGCTGCGCGACCGAGTTGAGGGTGACGAGAAGGCCTCAGCCAACACCGCCGCCAAGGACTGGCTCAAGGCGAAGGGTCTGCTCTGACACGCGACCTACTTCCAAGAACCAGGCACCCGCTCTCGCGCGGCCTCGTCGGACAGCAATGGAACCCAGCATCGGTCGCGCGCCGGGCTTGTAGCCCTACCCGCACTCCTGGGTGCCGAGCTCCTCGAGGCGAACCCAACCACGAGTTGGCGCATCAGGTTTGCCGCGCCTTGTCCTTGATGCACGGCACGAGCCAGGAGCCAGTCGCGACGTACGCAGGCTCGGGCCAGGTGTGGGATCGGTCCGGGAGTAGGTTGAAACCTCGTCAGCGACTTCGGGAGACATATGAAGTTCAACCACAACCTCCGCAGCGCTCTTCTGGCAGGAGTGATTGCGCTGGTCATCTACGTCGTTATCGCAACCATCACCGGCCAGGCTTTCGGAGCGGCGCTCGGCTTCGGCCTCGCCCTCGGCGTGTTCACCGCCCTGGTGTCCTTTGCGATCTACACGCTGGTCGCGAACACGAAGAAGCGAGGTGGCTGATCTCGCGAAACGCAGCGCGTGAACTCGCGGTTCGCCGTGTGTTCCGGTAGCCCGAAGCTCATGTGGACACGGCACAGAGCATCACCGAGCCGTTGCAGGAGCGCGTCCCGCTAGACCTTCTGCGATCATCACCGGGACCGGTTCGTCCTACGGCACACCGTGCTGGCCCTGACGGTCACAGCTGCAACTGCCCCAGCCCTGGCGCGCCTTGGAGCGCCCCGAGAAATAGCCCTGCTCCGAGCACCACCGCAACCATATGGGGGAAGAGCTGGTTCGGTGACCAGAACCTGCGCACCATCATGCTGCGAATCTCCTCGGGGTTACGCCGCGCGGGCACAGCGGTGCGCCAGTCGACGTCCTGCTTCCTGCCGGCGTGATAGCCCCAGCTCATGTCGATGCGTGGTGCAGTCACGGCACCGAGGTCAGGCAGGACCACCTGGTTGAGGTGGTAGGCCGCCAGCTCGATGTCACGCATGCGTGGGTAGTAGCGCATCTGGTAGCCCTTGAAGAGCACGTCGATGAACCAGAACCCCAACGCGGTCGCTGCTGCTAGGCCGAACAGGGCGTAGTGCTGTTGCTGGAACCCCAGCCCGAGTGCGGCCAGTGACAGCGTGACCGACCACCCCTTGACCGTGACGATGCGCCCGTCAAAGGCAGAGACGACATCGAGGATCGCGTAGTACTCCTTGGAAAGATCCTCGCGTAGGGCCTCTTCCCGCAGTGTGATGCCCCTATCTCCGGGTGCAGCGGCGTCCACCATCGCTGCCTCCTCGTTGTCTTCGTTGAGTCTTCTTGCCGCGAGCGCGGGCTGTCAAGACATCTATCAGTCAGGCCAGCTCGCGGTTGAATGGCGATGGTGAGGGACGCCCTCTAGCGATGCAGCGTCGCTGGTGGTCTGGCGCGCTGGCGGCTACGCGCGGTCGTGGAGGGTGACCTGGTAGCCGTCCGGGTCGGCGAAGGTGAACGTCCGACCGAAGGGACCGTCGATCGGCGCGGAGACGACGACCTGGCCATCGGCGAGAAGCGCGTCATGGATGTCCTGGACGTCGATGGCGTGGAGCCAGAGCGCCACACCAACGCCGGGCTGCGCGACGGCGTCGAGATCAGTTCCCGGAAGAAGGTCGCGGAGGCCGAACGCAATCGGCTTGGTCTCGAACACGACGGCGTGTGGGGGGCCCGCCTCGGAGCGAACCAGGCCTAGGTACTTCTCGTAGAACGCCTGCGAGGCGTCGAGGTCGCGGACCTGCACGGAGAGGAAATCGGGGCCGGTGGCGGACATGTTGCTGCTCCTTCGCTACGTGTCAGGTATCTGACACATGCCACTGTGTCAGAATCCTGACATGAGTCAAGACGACGCCGGGATTGACCTGGACACGTCCCTGGGATATCTGCTGAAGGAGGCGTCGACTGCCCTTCGCCAGTCCATGGAAGCTGTGCTGCGGCCACTTGGGATGACGGTGACGCACTACTCCTGCCTCGAGTTGCTGGCCCAGCGCCCAGGGTTGTCGAACTCCGACCTGGCGCGGGGAGCGTTCGTGACGAGGCAGTCGATGAACGTCCTGCTGCAGCACTTGGAACGAGACGGGTTTGTGACCCGGCCAGCAGAGGCGCCTGTGGGGAAGGTTCTGCCCGTACGGCTCACGCCGAGCGGCCGGCGAACCCTCGCCAAGGCATCAGCGGCAGTTCGCTCAGTCGAGCTCAGGATGTTGTCGCGAATGACCTCGGCTGAGCAGGCCGGCGCGCTCAGGATCCTGCAGAGCATGATCGGAGCCCTGCGGAACCGCGACGACAGCGCGTAGTTCCTCCGCGGCGGGAAGCCGTACTTCGGATCAGGTTCGAGGGGTGCGTCTCAGCACCGCTCGCAGAGCAACATCAGGGGTGTTCTGTCCGACTGGCTGGTCGCTTCTGTGGACCTCGGGCGCCCGTGGGGTGCCCTCCATGGTTCCAGAAGGGCCCGTTTCGGTCACCCGTCGCAACGGGCTGGGGCCGGCTTTTCGACGCGTCGCTCCTGGCCGCTCGGGATGAGCTGGACGGCAATAGTCTCGGCGGGGACGTCGGCGTCGTCGCGCAACATGTGCACGTCGCGGCCACCCGCATCGACGAACGAGGTACCAGCCTCGTGGGTCACGCCCTTGCAGCCGTGGTTGCGGTCGACGTAGTTCGTGACCGCGCCGGACACGACGAAGATGAGGCTCGGGCCTGGGTGTGAGTGCCAGCCGGTGCTCTGGCCGGGCTGGAACACGTTGTCGACCACGTACCCGTCGCTCAGCCCTCGGGTCTGGATCTCTGCGCGCCAGCGGGCCCCGCTGGCCGTACGCTGATGCACTCTGACGTCGATCGGCGCGACCTTCGCCTGTGCCAGGACCTTGGACGTCGCGGTGCTTGGTGTCGCGTGCACCTCCGCCAAGGCACCGACGCCTGCCGCGAGCGCCAGGGTCAGCGAGGCGGGAATCCATAGTGTTGCCTTCATGTCCGGGCTCCTTGGGTGGTCAACCTGGCTGCGCAGCGCGGCGCGATGCCGCCGGTTCGACTGTGCGCTGTCACGTCGACTGGAGCCATACGACGATCGTCTAATGCCGGTGCCGCTTGGGGTATAGCGTGGATCACCGAGTCCAGGGAGGCCGCTCATGACGGCTGGGACGATCAGCCCCCGTGACCTGCGTCTGTTGCGTGTCTTGCTGGACCTTGCCAACCCGTCGAGTAAGCTCGATCCCCTCGAGTCGATGTTGGAGTCGACGCTCTGGACGGTGAAGGCAATCGTGCCGTGTGATGCGGTCACGTTCCACGTCCAGGACCTCGCAGCGCAGCGGGTGATAGCGATCCGCGAGGTGAGCGACCGGTACGAGGCTGACGCCGGACCCGACGATGCTGCGGCCGAGGAGTACTGGGACTACTTCTGGGCTAGTGACTGCTGTTACCCGCAACGATCCGGTGACTACTTCACCGTGGTGAAGACGACCGACTTCGAGCCGGGCGGTTCGCTCTCCCACCCGACGGGCTGGCCGGTGATGCGCTCACACGCCGGTGACCGCGTTGCTCGCGTCACTCTCCCGCTGGTGGGCGCAGTGGACTACCGAATCGTGCTGTGGCGCATCGACGGACGGGACTTCTCCGACCGGGACATGGTTCTGCTGTCTGTCCTGCGACCGACGCTCGTTGCCATCCGCGACAGGTGCTTCTTGCCCCAGGTGAGGCAGCCCGAACTCACGCCGCGGCAGCTGCAGCTGCTCGGCTTGGTCGCGACGGGTCTCACCAACCGGCAGGCGGCACGGCAGCTGGGCGTTTCGGAGCACACGGTGCGAAAGCACGTGGAGAACATCTTCGAACGGCTCCAGGTGAGCAGTCGCACCGCTGCTATCCATCGCGTGTTCCTCGGCAGTCCACCTTCCTGACGACGCGGCGTCCACCGAGGTGGCCGTGGATCGCGCAACGCCCTCGGCGGGGACGTGCGTGCGATCGAGCTTGGGCGTGGGTGACGACTGTCATGACCGTCCCACGTGGCCTGCGGGGTGTCTCGCGACGTGAACTCCGTCCTTCTGGGTGGCGTGACGCTGTGAGCAGGTTGTGCTTCCTCGAGCGCATGTCGGGAGCGCCGTCCGCGCCGGGCTTCGAAGGGAATCGAGAAGTGACACCTGGCGGCGGGGGATGGCGCAGGATTGGATGCGCTGCCGGAAGCTGGCCACTGACGGACCGATCCGGCCCCCGGTCTTCCACCAGACTCGAAATGGACAGCGAGGTCTCTCCATGCGAGGCCGAACCGCTCCGTAGCGATCGGTCTGGTCCCGAGGCCACGGGTGCACGTCTCGGCGACGCGGCTGGCCCTGACGCAGAGGCGTGCGCGCCCAAGCGTGTCTCGAAGCGGGCTGGCTCGAGGGCACACTTTGAATCGTGGAGCGTCGCAGACGGGTGCTGAGGCAGCCAGCGTCGAAGGCGGCCGAAGGTCAGCGGCTGGTCCTCCCCGAAGAACGCAGTTGTCGCCAAAGGATCGAGTTCACGCTCAGTGCCATCGGCGTCCTTCCGATGACGCATCACCCCGAGTGCGTCGCCGTACTCGCTCGACCTCGTGTATCTTGATGTCAAGAGACTAGAAGGGTACCGGTCCGGCTGTCGGGTGGGTGGACGACCCAGGCAGGATGGACCCGACGCGCAGATCACTGCACTGACTGACGAGGAGATGGCCGATGTCGAGTGTCGACAGCTTTGGCGCCAAGGGCAACCTGGACGTGGACGGCAAGGACTACGAGATCTACCGGCTGCAGGCGGTGGCGGGGGACGGTCTCGACGTCGACTCGCTGCCCTACAGCCTCAAGGTGCTGCTGGAGAACCTGCTGCGCACCGAGGACGGCGCGAACATCACCGCCGACGACATCAGGGCGCTGGCCGGCTGGGACGCGGATGCGGACCCCAGCAAGGAGATCCAGTTCACCCCGGCCCGGGTGATCATGCAGGACTTCACCGGCGTCCCGTGTGTCGTGGACCTGGCCACCATGCGCGAGGCGATGTCCGAGCTCGGCGGCGACGCCACCAGGATCAACCCGCTCGCGCCGGCCGAGATGGTCATCGACCACTCCGTGATCGCCGACGTCTTCGGCACCCCCGAGGCCTTCGAGCGCAACGTCGAGATCGAGTACGACCGCAACCGCGAGCGCTACCAGTTCCTGCGCTGGGGCCAGGGCGCCTTCCGCGACTTCAAGGTCGTGCCTCCCGGCACCGGCATCGTCCACCAGGTCAACATCGAGCACCTGGCCCGGACCGTCTTCACCCGCGAGTCCGAAGGCGTCACCTCGGCCTACCCGGACACCTGCGTCGGCACTGACTCGCACACCACCATGGTCAACGGCATCGGCGTCGTCGGCTGGGGCGTCGGCGGCATCGAGGCCGAGGCCGCGATGCTCGGCCAGCCGGTGTCCATGCTGATCCCCCGCGTGGTCGGCTTCAAGCTGAACGGCGACCTGCCCGAGGGCGCCACCGCCACCGACCTGGTGCTGACGATCACCGAGATGCTGCGCAAGCACGGTGTGGTCGGCAAGTTCGTGGAGTTCTACGGCCCCGGGGTCTCCGTCCTGCCGCTCGCGAACCGCGCCACGATCGGCAACATGTCCCCGGAGTTCGGCTCGACGATCGCGGTCTTCCCGATCGACGAGGAGACGCTGAAGTACCTAGAGCTCACCGGCCGCCCGGTCGAGCAGCTCGCGCTGGTCGAGGCCTACGCCAAGGAGCAGGGCCTGTGGCACGACCCCGCGGCCGAGCCGCGCTTCTCCGAGCGGCTGGAGCTCGACCTCGCCACCGTCGTTCCCTCGCTCGCCGGCCCCAAGCGCCCGCAGGACCGGGTGTCGCTGTCCGAGGCCAAGGAGGCCTTCCGCGGGGCCCTGGCCGACTACGTGGACACCTCCGGTGACCAGAGCGGCTACGACGAGACGGTGGCGGAGTCGTTCCCTGCCTCCGATGCCCCGTCGCACGACGGCGACGCCTCCGAGGCGCCGCACGACTACGTCTCGGCCGCGCCCAAGGACGGCGGCCGGCCGAGCAACCCGGCCCTGGTCACCCTCGACGACGGCTCGTCCTTCGAGGTCGACCACGGCGCCGTCGCGATCGCCGCGATCACCTCCTGCACCAACACCTCCAACCCGTCGGTGATGATCGGCGCCGCCCTGCTCGCCAAGAAGGCGGTCGAGAAGGGCCTGAGCACCAAGCCGTGGGTCAAGACCACACTGGCTCCGGGGTCCAAGGTCGTCTCCGACTACTACGAGCGGGCCGGCCTCACGCCGTACCTCGACAAGCTCGGGTTCAACCTGGTCGGCTACGGCTGCACGACCTGCATCGGCAACTCTGGGCCGCTGATCCCCGAGGTCAGCGCGGCGGTGAACGACAACGACCTCTCGGTGGTGTCGGTGCTGTCCGGCAACCGCAACTTCGAGG
>JBDTXF010000047.1:0-10888 GCA_040006355.1 Nocardioidaceae bacterium
GCCCGAGCGGTCGACCCGGGCCTGTCGGGCTCCTTCGCCGGCGTTCCGTTCCTGGTGAAGGATCTCGGGCAGGAGTACGCCGGCTTCCCGACATCGAATGGCTCTCGCGCCCTGGTCGATGACGTCGCCGAGAGCCACGCCCTGGTGACGCAGCGCTTCCTCGACGCGGGACTGGTCATCTTCGGCAAGACGAACACACCTGAGTTCGGTGCGAAGGGTGTCACCGAGCCTGAGCTGTGGGGCGCCGCCCGCAACCCCTGGGACATCGCTCACACCCCAGGAGGCTCCTCGGGAGGGTCCGGCGCGGCGGTCGCAGCGGGCATCGTGCCGGCGGCCGGCGCCAACGACGGCGGCGGCTCGGTCCGGATCCCGGCGGCCTGCAACGGCCTGGTGGGTCTCAAGACCAGCCGCGGGATCGGCCCGTACGGCCCGCAGACCGGCGAGGCGATGTTCGGGATGGTGACCCAGGGCGTGGTCTCCCGGACCGTCCGGGACAGCGCCGGGCTGCTGGACGCGATCATCGGCGCCGACCACGGCGCCGGCTACGCAGCCGCCCTTCCTCCCGTGCCGTTCGCCGAGATGATCACGCGCCGGCCGGGCACGCTGCGGATCGGCTACTCCTCCTCGTCCGCCATCAATGCCCACCCGGACCGCGAGGCGGTCGCCGCCGTCGAGTCCGCTGCAGCGCTCCTCACCGAGCTGGGGCACGAGGTCGAGGAGGTCTCACCTCCCCACGACGACGAGGCACTGGCCAGGGACTTCCTGACGATCTGGTTCGCCCAGCTGCACGGCCAGGTCGCCGACGTCAAGCGACGCCTGGGCTCACCGGACAGTCACTTCGAGGCCGACACCCTGGCGTCGGCGGAGCTCGGTCGGGCGGCCGGGATGCTCCCGCTGATGCGTTCGCTGGCCAACGTCAACGACTACATCCGTGCCCTCGCCGCATTCCACGAGACCTACGACCTCCTGCTCACCCCGACGCTGGCCACGCCGCCGCTCGCCGTGGGCGCTCTCACGTCCCCCCACCGCCTCCAGAGCGCCGCGCGCGTGGTGGCGAAGGTGCGAGCCGGAAAGCTGCTCGCGGCGTCGGGAGTCCTCGACCAGCTGATCGCTGACAATATCGGGTGGGTGCCCTACACCCAGCTCGCCAACCTGACCGGACGGCCCGCCATCAGCGTGCCCCTGCACTGGACGGACACCGGTCTGCCCCTCGGCGTGCAGCTCGTCGGGTGCCTCGGTGCCGACGGTCTGCTTCTCCAGCTGGCCGCTCAGCTCGAGGAGGCGCAGCCCTGGGCCCACCGCTACGCCCATCTTGACCCGGCGCTCTCCCTCCCGCCGACGATCCGCACCCCCTAGGACTCCAGCACAGCACCAGTCACCCCGGGCTGTCGGAGAACGTGAAGGACCCCCACTGGACGGATGTGCTGGAACTCCGAGACACTCACCCGTGGGCGATTGGACAAGCCGGGACGGCACGCGTATCGCCTATCGCCGCACCGGAAGGGGTCCGGGCACGATCCTCGTGCACGGAGGGTTCATCGACGGCAGCTCGATGACGGCCCTGATGGAGGAACTGGCGTCTTCGCGCACGGCGTTCGCTCCCGATCGACGCGGACACGGTGCGAGCTCGCCGTACGACGGTTCCCATTGCTTCGCCAACGACGTAGCTGACCTGGTGGGGTTCACCGCACACGTCGTCGAGGAGCTGGGCGACGAGGTCGAGCTCGTGGCGCACTCAGCGGGGTGTCACGTCGCGCTCGCTGCTGCGAGTGTCGCGCCGGTGGCCCGGGTCGTTCTGTGGGAGCCGCCCGACTTCCACGCCACCCGGGTCTCGCCACTCGTGTGGCGAAGACTGGAGTCGGCTGCGGCCAGGGGTGACCGGAAGGCCGTTGTTCGACTGCTGCTCAACGACGTGGTCGGCGCGAGCACCGGCATGCACATCCCGTGGTTCGTCTTCCCTCTCCTGTTCCGCTCCGGGTTCGGCAAGATGCTCCTGACCAACGCACTGGCCGGCCCCACCGAGCTCAGAGCCTGGGAGGCACACGAGTGGCAGGCGGACGACCTGGCCCGGCTGAGGGTGCCGGTGCATCCGCTGGTGGGCAGTGAGAGTCCCCCGTTCAACCGTCGCTTCGCCGACTTCGTCGCGACCCACGTTCCCGGAGCTCATGTCGACGTCGTCGAGGGCGGTAGCCATGGGACCCCGCTGGAGGATCCGACCAGTTTCGCCGTTGTCCTGGCGAGCCTTCGCTGAGTGCCGTCCGGGACGAGCCTGGTGCTTCACAGCAGACCGGCCCGGGTGACCGACCTCTCCGGCCCGCTGCGGCGGCTTGGGGGCGAGCTCATGAGCCGGGACGCGCTCCCGCACGTGTGCAGCGGAACCATTGCGGGCACGGTGCCAGCCCATACCGACATCAGGAGACGAATTGATCCTCATCACCGTCAAGACGAAGCTGAAGCCGGGCACCGCTGACGCCTATCTCGCGGCGAGCCGCCCCTTCCTCGAGGCGACGCGGCAGGAGCCGGGCAACAAGTGGTTCGAGCACTTCCGCAGCGTCGACGACCCCGACACCATCCTCACCCTCGAGGCGTTCGACGATGCGGCGGCCGGCGAGGCTCACGTCAGCTCGGACCATTTCCAGACCCTTCTCGCCCACGACGAGTCCAAGCTGTTCGTCGCCGAGGTCCCAGACATCATCTACGTGGACCTCCCCGATCGCGACGACTGGGACAAGATGGCCGAGTTCTGAGGGACGCAGAGCCTCAGCTCCGGTCCGAGCGGCTCAGCGAGAACGTGAAGTCATACGAGCTGCCGGCCGCGTCGCGGGGGTGCAGGCGCATCTGCCCGGACGCTCCGCGGTACGCGCCGGTGCCTCCGGTGACGGCGAGGGTCGAGTCGCCGGCGTCCAGGAACGGGCCGGAGACGACGATCGAGCCTCCTCGCAGCGAGGTCGTCCACGAGCACTCGTAGCTCACGCCGACAGCGGTGCGGATGCAGGAACCGTTGTCGGTGCCGAGCTGGTGGCTGTTCCGCCTGTCGAAGATGGGATTGGCGAAGGCGAGCACGTCGCCCAGGCTGTCCCCGGCCGGCCCGGTGTCGGCGGTCGTGTCAGTGAGGGCGCGCTCGACGACGGTGAACGTGCCACCACGCTGGTGCCCCGGCGACGACGCGACAGCCTGTCCGGTGAGTGCCGAGGCCGCGATCACGACCGCTCCGACCCCGACCACGATGGATGTGCGCATGCCGACCGCCCTTCATCAGTTCCCTGGGACCGGCTGGCACCCAGCGAGCCTGATGCTAGGGGTCGGCGTCCTCGGGCGACAGTCTGGCCACCGCGGCAGGGGGTCCGGCTCTTGACGAACGGTGGTCGCGGTCTTTACGTTCACGCCGTGACGCCGGTCACACACCGTTCACGGAGCAGGAGCAGCGGATGTCGCAGTCGTCTTCACGCCGGGGCACGCTCGCACGTCGACGGGTGCGTGGAGGGATCGGGGTCGCCGCCGTCGCGGCGCTGACGCTGACCCCGTTGGCCCTGCCGGGCGCGGCCCCGGCTGCTACGCCGGCCGGCGCCGCGACCGACACCGTGACGACGCTCCGGACGCCGCCCGCCGGCCGAGCCACGGGCGGCCCCGGAGCCACGTCGCACTTCGACCTGGCCCGCAAGGACTGTGTGGGCACGGCCGCGAACCGTCGGTCCAAGGTCTGGTTCACCGTCGCCAACGGTGTGCTCTCCGACGTCTACGAGCCGACCGTCGACACCACCAACGTCGAGACGCTGCAGTTCGTGGTCACCGACGGCCGCACCTTCACCGATCTGCAGGCCCGGGACGCGAGCTACCGGGTGCGGGCGGACCCGACGGGCATGTCGTGCACCGTCACGACGACCGCACACAGCGGACGGTGGCGGCTGCGGACGACCTTCCTCACCGACCCGGCCCGCGACACCGTGCTGGTCTCGACCCGGCTGACGGGGCTGCGCGGCTCCCGGACGGACCGGCTGCGGCTGTTCGCCCGGCTCGACCCCAGCATCGGAGGCAACGGCGGTGGCGGCAGCGACAACGCCGGGGCCGACACCGCCACCCGTGACGGGCGCACCGGAGCCCTGGTCGCCACCGATCTCAACACCGCGACCGCGGCCACCAACCGCGACTACGGCCGTCCGACCTCGCTGGCGCTGCTGGCCGACCACCGGTTCCGCTCGAGCGGCAACGGCTACGTCGGGACCGCGAGCGACGGGCTGACCCAGCTCGACGCGTCGCACCGGCTCACCGGCCGCTCCGCGACTGCGGCTCACGGCAACGTCGTCGACACCGCCGAGCTGGCTCTGCACCGTGGCCGGGCCGAGCTCGCGCTGGGCTTCGGCCGCACCCCGCGAGGCGCTGTCGCGACCGCGGGGGCGTCGCTGCGCCGCTCACCGGCGGAGGTACGACGGTCCTTCCTGCGGGGCTGGCGGGGCTACGACGCGCGGCTGCACCGGCCCCGCCTCCCGCTTCCCGGCCTGGGGCGACGACAGAGCCTGGTGATGGCCCGCGCCTACTACCGCAGCATCAACGTGGTGAAGGCCAGCGAGGACAAGACGTTTCCTGGAGCCGTGGTGGCGGGCCTGGCCTCTCCGTGGGGCCAGGCGGTGCCGGCCGGCCAGCTGCAGGACGGCAAGGCGCCGTACTTCGGCTCCTACCGCGAGGTGTTCAGCCGCGACCTCTACGAGGCGTTCACCGCCCTCCTCACCGCCGGTGACCGCGCCACCGCCCGGGCGACCGCGCGGTTCCTCCTCCAGCGTCAACAGCTGCCCGACGGGCGACTGCCGCGCAACAGCCTGCTCAACGGCCGGACCGCGCCCGACACAGGAGGGGACCAGCTCGACGAGACCGCCTACCCGATCCTGATGGCCCAGCAGTCCGGGCTGACGGGTCGCCGGCTCTACGAGCGGCACATTCGGCCGGCGGCGGACTTCCTGGTGTCCCGCGGGCCCTCCTTCGGCTCCGAGCGATGGGAGGAGCAGAGCGGCTACTCCCCCTCGACGATCGCCGCCGAGATCGCCGGCCTGGTCGCCGCCGGTCGGCTCGCCGCGCACCAGGGCGACACCGAGCGGTCGCGGCTCTACCTCGCCACCGCGGACCACTTCCAGCGCTCGGTGAAGGGCTGGACGGTGACCACCGCCGGCCCCTACGCGAGCGGCCGCTACTTCATCCGGCTGTCCAAGGACGGCGACCCGGATGCCGCGACGTCGTACTCCCTCGGCAACGGCGGCCCGACCGCCGACCAGCGCACGGTCCTTGACGGCGGCTTCCAGGAGCTGACCCGGCTGGGCGTGCTCCCGGCCGGGGACGCCGACGTGCAGCGCAGCCTGCGCGTCGTCGACTCGAGTCTGCGGCGCACGACGCCGACCGGAGACGGGTGGTACCGCTACGGGACCGACACCGCCGGCACCGAGGACGGCTACGGCGACTGCCACGTGCAGGACCCCACCGACTGCCCGGTCGAGGGTCAGCCGTGGCCGACCACCAACACCGGTTCGGGTCACCTGTGGCCGGTGCTGGCCGGCGAGCGCGCCGAGCAGCTCCTGGGGACCGGGAACCGCACGCGTGCGGCCAGGCTGCTGCTGGCGATGCACGGGTCCACCTCGGGCGCGGATCTGGTGCCTGAGCAGACCTGGGAGGACCCGGCGGTGCCGGCCTCGAGCTTCGGCAGCGACCCGGCGACGGCCTCGATCGGATTCCGGCCCGGTCACCCGGCCGGCTCGGCGGCGCCGCTGACCTGGGCGCAGGCGCAGCAGGCCCGACTGGTGCTCTCACTCGCAGCCGGCCGACCGGTGGAGCAGCCGGTCGTCGTACGACGGCGCTACGTCGCGGCCACCCCGCCGTCGACCGCGCCACTGACGGTGACCGCTCCCGCGGACGCGTCGAGCGTGACCTCGGCCAGCACCACCGTCACCGGCACGACCGTGCCCGCAGGTCACGTGGCCGTCGAGGCGGCGAACACCGACACCGACACACCGGCCGTGGCCGTGGCCACGACCGCCGCCTCGGACGGGTCGTTCTCGGTCGACGTGCCGACGCCCTTCGGCACGACGGTGATCACGACCACCGTCACCGCCAGCGGTGCGACCGGCTACGACCGGCGCGCGGTCAGCTCCGACGTCATCGAAGGCACCGACGTCCTCGACGTCAGCGACCCAGCCGGTGACGACAACGGTCCCGGGACGTTCACCTACCCCACGGCCGCTGACTTCCATCCCGGCGCGTTCGACCTCACCGGCTTCCAGGTGGTCGACAACGGCAGCACGACGTACCTCCGGATCCGGCTGCGCAACCTCTCGCCGACCTTCGGCAACGACCTCGGGGCGCAGCTGCTCACGATCTTCGCCCACGAGCCGGGCACCACCGGGTCGACGGCGGCGCTCTATCCCTCCCGGCACTACGCCCTCGCCGACCAGGACGCCTGGGCGCGGGCGGTGCAGGTCCACGGCTTCGACGAGACCCGCATCTTCGACGCACCCGGCTCACAGATCGGGACGGCGACGGCGCGTGCGAGTGAGCTCACGGGCTACGTCACGGTGGCGGTGCCGACGGCGCTGCTCGGGGGCACGCCCGGTCCCGGGTGGACCTTCACCGTGGTGCTGCACGGCCAGGACGGATTCGGCCAGGACGGCGCCCGCACCTTCACCCCCACCGCGGGCGCCTACACCTTCGGCGAGTGCGCGGCGGCCGGCGGCACCGACCCGCGCTGCGCGGTGCCGGTCGACGCACTGCCCAAGGCGATGGACGTGCTCACCCCGGCCGGCGTGGACCAGTCGACCGAGCTGGACCCGACCTCGCCAGTGGTCCTGCGCGGCGTGCCGGCCGGCATCGGCTGAGGAGCCACTCTCGATCCGGTGCCTGTGCATCGCAGGCACCCTCAGTGGCCGCGAACCGTGGCACCATCGTGGGGTGTCGTCCGACCCGTGGACCTATCTGGAGCTCGCCGAGCGCGCCTGGGCGTGGGTGCTGACCCAGGTGCGAGAGGGCGACGACGGGCTGTGGCTGGGCGAGCACCCGGGCCAGACCGAGCCCGGCGAGTTCCCCTACGGCATGCACTCCGGTGTCGGGGGCCTGGCCTACGCGATGGAGGAGATCCGGCTGACCCGGCCGTTGACCGCCGCCGAGCTGGCCCTGGGTGAGGGGATCCGCGAGACGCTGGTCCGCCGCATCCCCGACGAGACGGCCTACGACTACTTCGACGGGCTCACCAGCACCATCGGGGTGCTGACCGCCCTGCACGCCCGGGGCGCCGAGCCTGCGGTCGCGCGACTGCGCGAGCTGGCCACCCCGGACGGGTGGCCGGCCCCCTGGATCGGGCCGCCGCGGGCGATGCCTGCGGGACGTTGCAACGACGCGACACTGGGCACCGCAGGCGTGCTGCTCGGTGCCCTCTGGGCGGTGCGTCATGACGTCCCGGACGCAGCCCGGCTTGCCGCGGAGGCCGTCGACATCTTGTCGGCCGAGCGGGAGCCGCGGGATGCAGGCGCGTACTGGCCGTTCATCCCGCTGCGTTTCCTGCTCACGGGCGACGACGTGCAGATGCCCAACTGGTCGCACGGTCAGGCAGGGATCGCCGCCGCGCTGACCGCCGCCGGGATGGTGCTCGACCGCTCGGACCTGCTCGGGCTGGCATCCTCGGGGGCCGAGCACCTGCTGACCCTGGCCGACACGAGTGATGGTGGCCTCCGCCTGCCTCATCGGATCCCGGGACTCCCCGACCTGGACACCTTCACCTACTCGTGGTGCCACGGACCAACAGGGACGTCCTTGCTGTTCGCGGCCCTCGATCGTGCCGGCGTTCCCGTCGTGGGCGGCGCCACACCTGCGGCGCTGGAGCTGGCCTGCCTGGACTCGTTGCGCGTCTCGGGGATCCCGTCGCGCGTCTACCCGGGCTTCTGGGACAACGACGGCCGCTGCTGCGGCACAGCAGGCGCCGGCGACGTCGTCCTCAGCTCGTGGCAACGCCACGGCCGCGATGACGATCTTGCCTTCGCCGTCATCCTCGGCGACGCACTCGTCGACCGCGCCGTCGACGACAGCGCTCACGCCTTCTGGCGCTTCGTCGAGCACCGGAACACTGAACCCCTGCTGCCACCGGGACCGGGCTGGATGCAGGGCGCCGCCGGCATCGCGGCCTATCTCTTCCGGCTGGGTCGAGTCCTCGAGCAGGGTCGGGGGGCCGAGGCGGTTGCGCGCATGGATACCTGGTGGGCCGTCCCAGGGCCTCGGGTCGGCTAGGAGCCTCGCGGCGCCGGGCCAGGCTGTGAACGGTCGGGAAGCGCGTCAGGGCCTCGACCCTGCGAGCTGCACTCGCTGCTCGGTGTCGACGAATCCCAGGGAGCGGTACATGCTGATCGCCTCGCCGTCGGGGTCAGCGACGATGACGAGCGTGGCGGCCCCGAGATCGTGAACGGCGTGGAGGCCCGCGAGATACACCAGTCGGGCGGCCAGTCCCCGACGGCGGTGCTGTGGATGGGTCTCGACGTTCTGGTAGCGGGCGAGCCCGGACCCGTCGGTGCCGATCCCCAGTGCCGACACCAGACGACCTTCGACGAAGGCGCCGAACCACGCACCGTCGCCGCTCTCGACGACGGTGCGCGACTCCGCGAGACTTCTCTCTCGGAACTCGGCCTGCTCCGGAGAGTCAGGGTCGCCGTAGCAGGCGCGCTGCAGCCGCGCAGCCTGCGCCCAGTCGTCAGACCCCGCCAGTCGGCGACAGGACACATTCGTCACCGCGCGCGGCTCGGTGAGCCTGGACGCGGTCAGCACCGTGTCGACCTCCACCTCCATCCGCAGGGCGTCGAGCTCGGACGCATCACCGATGTCGGTCCCGGTCCCGTCGATGCCGAACGCGCGATGCGTTGCCTGCGGAAACTCGGCGGCGAACCGGGCGTTCCAGCGTGCTGCGTCACCGCGACGGAGCGGGTGGCCGAACAGGAGGAAGTTGCCCCACCGAAACGACGGGTTGTCCGGTGTTCGCACGACCAGCCACTCGCCCCGGTCCTCGATGCTCGAGCCGGCCAGCCTGCGGATCATGAGCTCGGTGGTGAACCCGATGGACTCGACATCCATGGTGCTCCCTCGTTCCGGATCGCCCGCGCGGCTGCCGTCGTGCGGATAGCTGAGGTGACGCGGCCGGCACCGACGCTCAGGGACCGCGCCGGACCTGGCACGCGACTGACATTTGTCCTGGAGGGTTGACCACATTCGGCCCTGCTGGTCGGGGCCGAGCCTCCCTAGCGTAGAGCTGTCGCCCAAGGTGGGCGGGAACGGATGTGAGGGCAATGTTCCAGCTGGAAGCAGAGCAGGCAGAAGTGCGGCGGGGCCGGTGGCGCGACGACTGGTCGGTGGCAGTGACTGCTGCCGGTGCCGCGGCGTTGGTCTGGTGCGTGGTCACCCAGGCTGCCTCGGTGGACCTGGCGGTGCGATCCGCCTCGGGAGCACAGGAGGTGAACGTGGTATCGGTCGTGGTGACCGCGCTCGTCGCGGCACTGGCCGGTGGCGGGCTGCTGCGGGTGCTGGAGCGTCGCAGCCGCCGCGGGCTCACGATCTGGAGCTGGGTCGCCGCGGCGGTCCTGGCGGTGTCGCTGGTCGGGCCGCTGGGGGCGGTGAGCCTGTCGGCCGGCGTGTGCCTGGCGCTGCTGCACGTGGTGGTGGGCGCGGTGGTCATCGGCCTGCTGCGCATGAGGCACGCCGGGCGCGTAGCGTGAGCGCCGTGAGGAGCAGGCTCCGTGGTTCGTGGGGGTGCAACGCCTCCCGCAATGCCTCGGTCCTGGTCTGGACCCCCGTGCTCCTGCTCGGCCCGGTGCTCGACGTGGGTGGTCCGACCGGGTCGGTGGTCCTCCAGGTCGCGATGATCCTGGTGATCGCCGGCGCCGCCGTGACCGCGGCGCTGACCGGTGGGCCGCCGTGGAGGGACGCGCGGGCGCCGATCGCCCTGTCGACCCTGGTGGCGGCGACGTTCGCCGGAGCTACCCACGCGAGCGGTCAGTGGCTGCCCACCTGGATCCTGCTGGCCAACGCCCTGCCGAGCGTGCTCCGCGGCCGCTGGCTGCTGGCTGCCGTGCCGGCCACGGCCGCAGGGTCGATGTGGGCGGCGTGGTCCGTCGCTCCCCACGAGGGGAGCCGGGTCCTCACGGAGGGGTTCGTGGTCCTGCTCGCCGGACTGGCCAGCTCTGCTTTCACAGCCCTGATCGACACCGTCTCAGAGCTGCGGCGGACTCGCCAAGAGCTGGCGCGGGCGGCCGTGGCCGAGGAGCGGGACCGGTTCTCGCGCGACCTCCACGACCTGCTGGGCCACACGTTGTCGGTGATGGTCGTCAAGGCGCAAGCCGTCCGTCGGCTGGCAGGTGACGACTCGGCTGCGGCCATCGCCCATGCGGCAGACATCGAGCAGATCGGTCGGCGGGCGCTGGTCGACGTACGCCAGGCGGTTGACGCGATGCGTGCACCAGGTTTGGCCGAGGAGCTCGACGGGGCGTGCCTCGCCCTCGATGCGGCGGGGATCGCCACCCGGGTGGACCGGTCAGGTGTCGAGCTGAGCGACGGCGCGGACGAGCTGCTGGCGTGGGTGGTGCGCGAGGGCGCCACCAACGTGATCCGGCACTCCGGTGCCTCGACCTGTCGTATCGTGCTGACCGACGACGACGGCGGTCGGGTCGCGTTGACGATGGTGAACGACGGTGCAGGGGCGCCGACGGCGCCGACGCTTCGCCTGGGCGGGCTCGAGGGGCTGCGTGACCGTCTTGCGTCGGGCGGTGGGGACTTGGCGGTCGAACGTCGCGACGATGAGTTCCGGCTGGTGGCCACGGTGCCAGGAGGTCGCGGATGATCCGAGTGCTTCTCGCCGAGGACCAGGCCATGATGCGCG
>JBDTXF010000048.1:0-10888 GCA_040006355.1 Nocardioidaceae bacterium
GGATAGGTATCCGCGAACTTGTTCAAACCCACTAGATCAAGCCACAGGCGCGCTTCGCGCTCCGCGCTGTCGTAATTCTGGCCGCTCATCTTGGGACCGAACATCACATTGCGCTTGACGGTGAGCCGGCGAGCGTCCTCGGGGTTGGCGGCGATCGCCTCGCAGACCCGCGCCACGCCCGGGGTGTAGACCATCGAGAGGTCGTCCCGGTTGCGGATCGGGTGCTTGCTCTCCATCGCGATGACGCCACCGAGGTGCATCAGGAAGGTCCGGTCCGAGACCTTGTGGACCGTGACGCCCTCGACCCCGCGCAGCGCGAGGACGATCCGGTCGGCGTGCGCGGTGTCGGACGCAGCGCAGGTCACGTCGATCCGGAGCCGGTCGTGCCCCGAGGCCGTCACGTCGAGGGCGGTGACGATGCCGCCGGCCTCCTCGACGCAGGTCGTCAGCATGCTGATCGCGGTGCCACCCGCGGGCACCTCGAGCCGCACCGTGATCGAGTAGGAGATGCTCGGCTGGGCCGCACCCGTGGGGGTTCCTGTTCCGTGACCGGTGGGGTCGCCGGTGGGGTCGTCGCTGGGGTCGCTCGTCTCTGTCACCACCCCGACATCGTGCCACGTCGGGTCCACCGACTCGACCCGGCGAGCCCGCGGGGTCCTATGCTTCGACCCATGACGGGGAAGGTGACCAAGTCCGTGGCCACGAGCCCGCTGCGCACGGTGCACGGCACGTCCCGTCGCCAGCAGTACTCCGCGTCCACCCGCCGCGCGCTCGTCGACGTGGCCACCGAGCTGTTCAGCAGGCATGGGTACGCCGGCACGAGCCTCGATGAGATCGTGGCCGGCGCGAGGGTGACCAAGGGGGCGCTCTACCACCACTTCAGCGGCAAGCAGGCACTCTTCGAGTCGGTGTTCGACGAGGTCGAGGAGCGCTCGGCGCGAGAGATCCATCGTGCCGTCCGCGGCCACCTCGACCCGTGGGAGAAGGCGCTCGGCGGTCTGCGCGCCTTCCTCGCGGTCCTCCAGCAGCCGGACTACCGGCGCATCGTGATCTCCGACGGGCCCGCAGTCCTCGGCTACGAGCGCTGCCGCGAGCAGGAGGAGCGCACCACCTTCGGCATCGTGCAGGAGATCGTCTCCTCGGTGCTGTCCGGCTATCGGCTCCAGCCGAGCATGGTCGAGACGTTCAGCCGGGTGTTCTTCGGTGCGATGTCGGCCTCGGGCGCGTCCGTGTCGTCGGCCGAGGACCCTGCCCGGGCCGGCGCGGAGGTCGAGGCGGCCATCGCCTACATCCTGGCCGGCCTGCGCCAGATGGCCGAGTCCGGAGCCGACCCGCCGGGGCCGAGCCTGGGCGACCTGCTCGAGGACGCCGTGGACGTCGTGGACGTCGTGGACGTCGGCGATCCGGATGCTGGGACCGACGAGGACTGACCAGGTCCAGCTAGCGCGAGAAGCTGACGCTGCCGCCGTTCCGGGGCACGAGCTCGACCCAGGTGTGCCCAGCCGGGACATCGAGCTGCTTGCCCGTGGCACCGGTCAGGGTGATCGTCGAGGTCAGGGACTTCTTCCAGGTGGCGCGCACGACCCGCCCACCGTGGAAGAGCAGCGCCCGGCCGGTGCCGGTGAAGTGCGTCTCGGGCACATGGTTTCCGGCGGGGTCGAGGTAGCCCGCGTCACCGACCTGCACCCGCAGGACCAGGACGTTGTCGGGCCGGAACCTGTCGCCGGCGGCCGCGAAGCTGAACTGGTTCGTGTACTTCCCGCCCGCGTAGGTCCACCGGGTCGTGTGGCCGCCGGAGAACACCGCCGACAGGCCGGAGGCGGGCCGGCCCGCGGGCAGGTCCGAGGCGGACCCGAAGGGTAGGTAGCTCGGGACCGACTTCTCGGCCTTGAGGGTGTTCGCCAGGCTCGACAGGCGCATGAACAGGTTGTACGGCGCCTGGCGGCTGTCGTCACGCTGGTAGCCCAGCGCCCCCTCGGTGAAGGTCCTGATGTGCGCCGCCCGGATCCGGCGCACGGTGGGGGGTGCCCCGCCGCTGGCGACCAGGACCGCCTTGGCCGGCGTGACGATGCCGATGTCGGTCGCCCGCATCGAGCGGACCGGGCCGACCAGCTTCGGGATGTGCTGGTAGAAGAACACCGCCAGCCGCGTGGACCCGCCCTCGACCAGCTCCTCGGTGACCAGGTCCGCACCGCCCAGCCCGATCTGGGGCTGGCTGCTGTCGCTGTTGTCGATCTTGACGACCATCACCGGGTGCTTGGGGGTGCTGCCCTGCGCCGGCAGACCGGTCAGCGGCCACTCACCGGCGACCGTGAGGCCCCGAGCCGTGGACTGGCCGCCCGGTGACTGCGAGGAGGACGCCGACGGGCTCGACGTGCACCCCGCGAGCGCCACGCTCGCCGTCAGGGACATCGCGACGACCAGGGCCCGGGCCCGCACGACCCGACGGCATGACGAGACGCAAGGCGACGCGGACCAGGGGGAAGTTCCAGCCATGGGGCCCAGTGTGACCCAGCGGCCACCCCATCCGGCCGACCGGGAGGCGTGTCGTGCTTCCCGGTCGGGCGGGTCAGATCCTCGCGCCGCCGTCGACGTACAGCGTCTGGCCGGTGATGAAGGAGGCCTCGTCGCTGCAGAGGAACGCAGCCGTCGCGGCGATGTCGGCAGGCTGTCCGACTCGGCGGACCGGGGTGAGCGCGGCGGCGGCCCTGCGGTACTCCTCGGGCTCCACGCCGACGCGGCGTGCGGTGTCGTCGGTCATGTCGGTCTCGATGAAGCCCGGGGCGATCGCGTTCACGTTGATGCCGAAGGGGCCGAGCTCCACCGCCAGGGTGCGGGTGAAGCCTTGCAGGCCCATCTTGGCCGCGGAGTAGTTCGCCTGGCCACGGTTGCCGAGGGCGGAGACCGACGAAAGGTTCAAGATCTTGCCGTACTTCGCCTTGACCATGTGCTTCTGCACCTCGCGGCTCATCAGGAACGAGCCCTTGAGATGCACGTTCATCACGGCGTCCCAGTCGTCCTCGGTCATCTTGAACAGCAGGTTGTCGCGGGTGACCCCGGCGTTGTTGACCAGCACGTCGACCGCGCCCAGCTCCTCGACGACCCGGGTGACAGCGGCTTCGACGGACGCGGCGTCACTGACGTTGCACGCCACGCCGAGGTGCCTCTCGGCCCCGAGGCCGGCCGCGGTCGCTGCGGCGGCGTCCTCGTCGAGCTCGAGCACCGCGACGGCGGCGCCCTCCTCGGCGAAGCGCTTCGCGGTGGCGGCACCGATGCCTCGCGCGCTCCCGGTGACAACGGCGACTCGGCCTGCGTAGCGGCTCATCGAACGGTTCCTTCTGCTGCTGGGACGGATGGTCTGGTTCATCTGCGGCGCCCACTCTAGGCCCGACGCCGCGACACCCCACCGCCGGGATGGCGGGACGACGGCCCGGAGTAAGTAGACTCCGCGGGTGCGCTCAGGAGGCTTCCGTTTCGCGGTGGTGATGTCTCTCGCCCTGGCCGCGGTGACGGTCGCCCTGGCGGTGACCTTCCACCTGCCGCTGCGTGACCCCGACGGTGTCGCGGTGCCGACCTATGTCCGGCTCCCGATCATCCTGCTGGCCGCCTTCCTGACCGACGTGGTGCCTCGCGCGGCCTGGCGCGGCCGGTCCGTGCGGCGCTTCCCGAGCACCCTGGTCACCGTGATCCGGGACCGCTGGCCGTGGGAGCACATCCGGTTCGCACTCGTCGGCCTGAGCGCGTGGTACCTCACCTATGCGGCCTTCCGGAACCTCAAGAGCTTCGTGCCGTTCGTGAACCGGGAGCTGTGGGACACCACCCTGGAGAGGTTCGACCGGATCGTCTGGCTCGGTCACGACCCGGCGGCCGTCCTGCACCACGTCTTCGGCCTGGGGTGGGCCGCGCAGCTCTTCTCCACCGTCTACGTCACCTGGATCGTGCTGGTGCCGGTCACCTTGGTGATCGCGCTGGTGTGGTCGCGGGACCGGGAGTCGGGCTCGTGGTACGTCACGGCCGTGGCGGTGGACTGGGTTCTGGGCGTCGCGACGTACTTCGCGGTCCCCACGCTCGGCCCGGTGTACGCCGAGCCGCAGGACTTCGCAACGCTGCCGCACACCTACGTCTCGACCCTGCAGGAGTCGATGATCCACGACCGCTACACGGTGCTGTTCGACCCGTTCGCGACCCATGCCGTGCAGACCATCGCCGCGTTCGCGTCGCTGCACGTCGCGATCATGGTGACGGTCTGCCTGATGGTCCAGCTGCTGGCGACACCGCGCTGGGTCCGGCTCTCGATGTGGGTGTTCCTCGGTCTGACCGAGCTCGCCACCATCTACCTCGGCTGGCACTACTTCGCCGACACCCTCGGCGGGGCGGTGCTCGGTGCTGCCGGGGTCTGGATCGCCGCGATCGGCACCGGCAACCACGTCCGCGGCCGGCCCGTGCTCCGCAAGCGCGAGGAGCACCCGGTCGGGCGTGGCCGTCCGGAGCTGGCGCAGCGTCGCTAGCCGGGCTCCAGCGCGGTCCGCAGCCGCACGGCGTACGTCCCCGCCTCGCCCTCGGCGTAGCGGGTGCGCGGCCAGAAGAAGCCGCGGAGCCCGTCGCCCTTGGTGCGCGGCACCACGTGCAGGTGGAGGTGGGCCACGCTCTGGCTGACCGTGTTGTTCAGCGCCACGAAGGACCCCTGGGCACCCAGACCGTCGACCATCGCCGCGGCCAGCCGCTGGCCGGCCTCGAGGAGCGGGTCCCTCAGCTCGGCGGGGAGCTCGGGGAGCGTCACGACGTGCAGGCGAGGGACGAGCAGGACGTGGCCCTTGAAGAGCGGGCGATGGTCGAGGAAGCCGACCATCAGTCCGGTCTCGAGGACCACGTCCGCGTCGACGTCGCCGACGACGATGCTGCAGAACAGGCAGTCAGCCATGTCGCCCGGTCCTGGGAGCGTCTCAGGCGTTCGTGCGGCTCCGGCCGGACATGCCCTCGGCCACGCCGATCAGGAGCACGGCCGCGATGATCGCGACGATCGCTCCCAAGATGTTGAGCTCGGTGATGCTGCCGGTGCCGAGCGCGCTGGCGACGATGCCGCCGATCAGGGAGCCGACGACACCGAGGACCAGCGTCATCAGGATGCTGAGGTTCTGCTTGCCGGGCTTGATCAGGCGCGCGACCGCGCCCACGACGAGCCCGAACACGAGGAAGCCGATGAGGGCCATGACAGTTCCGCCTTCGGTTGGGTGTGGAGGATGGTGCACCGCAGACGGTACCCACGCGACCCCCGGAACACGCGCCCCGCGCGCGGCGCGCCCGTCCTGGCTGTGAGCCGGCCCGGTGGCCACGACCGGTGGGTGACACCCGCGTTGCAGCAGGTGGTCAGCGCCTGAGCGAGGCGTAGTGGTCGGGGACGTAGGTCGCGTGCTCGCGCGGGGTGCGCTCGTAGCCCTGCGACCGCGGACGCGGTGGCAGCTTCAGCGTCGGCGCGGCCACGTCGGCGTAGGGCAGCGTGGAGAGCAGGTGCGCCATCATGTTCAGCCGCGCCTGGCGCTTGAGGTCGCTCTCGACGACGTACCACGGCGCCTCGGCGACGTCGGTGTGCACCATCATCTCGTCCTTGGCGCGGGAGTAGTCCTCCCAGTGGCTGATCGACTCCAGGTCCATCGGAGACAGCTTCCAGCGCCGCATCGGGTCCGCGAGCCGGGCCTGGAAGCGACGCTGCTGCTCGTCGTCGCTCACCGAGAACCAGTACTTGCGCAGCAGGATGCCGTCCTCGACCAGCAGTCGCTCGAACACCGGGCACTGCTGCAGGAACCGGCGGTGCTCCGCGGGGGTGCAGAAGCCCATCACCTTCTCGACCCCGGCCCGGTTGTACCAGGACCGGTCGAAGAGCACGATCTCCCCGGCGCTCGGCAGCTGCTCGACGTACCGCTGGAAGTACCACTGCGTCCGCTCGCGGCCGGTGGGCGCGGGCAGTGCCGCGATGCGCGCCACCCGCGGGCTGAGGTACTGCGTGATCCGCTTGATCGTGCCGCCCTTGCCGGCGGCGTCGCGGCCCTCGAAGACGACGACCAGGCGCTGGCCCTCGACCCTGACCCACTCCTGCACCGTGACCAGCTCGGCCTGCAGACGGAAGAGCTCGGTCTCGTAGTCCTTGCCGGAGACGCCGTCTCGGGAAGGTCGTCCCTTGGTCATGGTGCAGCCTAGACCCCGCAGCGCGGCGAGAGCCGCCCCGACAGGAGTCGGGGCGGCTCGCCTCAAGAGAGATCGGTGGAGCTGGCGGGAATCGAACCCGCGTCCTTCGGCGCCGTTCCAGGGCTTCTCCGGGTGCAGTCAGTGATGTCGCTTTCTCAGTCCCGGCGCTCGCACTGACACGTCGCCGACAGGCTCAGCCACAGAAAAGTCCCGATGAGTCCTCGTGGCCCGGACTCACCAGCAAGCCTCCTAGATGAGGCCAGGTTCTAGAGCGGAGGCGCCTCTAGTCTGACCCGTTGCCCCGCCGTCAGGCGGCGAGGGCGAACGAACTGCGCTGTGAATTGGCAGTTATTGGTTTCCATGGATCGTTAACGAGATAACCATGGATCCTCGACCCGCTTCCCCTGGGACTGACGTCCCAAGTCGAAACCGATCAGCCCCTCTTGAGTTGTGCTGCATCCCCTACTGTACCCGCCTCCGGCGACACGCTGCTGCCGCTCCCGTGCTCAGTCACCTCTGGGGGTGACGATCACCGGCACCCGCGAGTGGCGTACGACGCGCGAGGACACCCCGCCGAGAAGCACCCGACGCACCGGGCCGTAGCCGCGGGAGCCGCAGACCAGCAGGTCGCAGTCGGTGAAGGACAGGTCGGACAGGGCGTCCACGACCGGCCCGGGAAGCAGCCTGCCGGTCACCTCCAGCCCCGAGGGGGCGCCGGCGATCACCGTGTCCAGGCTGGTCTGGTATCCCTCCCTGGCCTGGCCGGCGAACAGCCGCGGCTCCGCGAGCCCGGGGATGACCCGGGTGTCGGGCACGACGCTGAGCACGGTGAGCGAGGCTGACAGGTGCTCAGCGATCCGCACGGCGTGCTCGAAGGCCACCCGGCCCTCCGGGGTGTCCACGAAGGCCACCGCCACCTTGGACAGCGCGGTGGCCTCGGTGTCGGCATATCCCCAGGGCACCACCGTGACCGGCGCCGCCGAGCCGTGGAGCAGCCGGTCCGCGGTGCTGCCCGGGAACGTGCGCCGCATCCCGCGGGTGCGGCGCGAGCCGACCACCAGCAGCGAGATGCCCTCGCCGTCCTTGGGCTCGACGACGTCGGAGAGACCGTGCGCCGCCGAGCCGGCGTCGACCCGGGTGAACCTCGCGTCGACCCCCTCCTCGACCATCGAGCGTGCTTCCTCGAGCAGCTTGTCGGCCTCCTCACGCTCGTAGGCCACCCACTCCGCGTCCACCTTGCCGAAGCCGGTGAACGACGAGCCGGGGTGCACCGTCACGACGGTGACCGGGTCGCGCGCCACCTTGGCCCACCGGTTGGCGAAGGCCAGGGCGTCCTGGCCGGTCGAGCCGCCTTCGTAGCCGACGACCAGCCGGCCCGCCGCGACCCGCCCAGTGCCGACGGCCGCGCTCATGCGGAGGTCTCGCGGTCACGCGTCCGCAGCCTGGAGTGCTTGTAGCCGTAGAGCCAGTAGATCAACATGCCCACGACCAGCCAGACGACGAACCGGATCCAGGTGGTGCCCGGCAGGTCCGTCATCAGGTAGATGCACAGCGCGATGCCGATGATCGGGAAGACCGGCACGAGCGGGGTGCGGAACGGCCGCTCCATGTCGGGCTTGGTGCGACGCAGGATGATCACGCCGAGGTTGACCAGCACGAAGGCGAACAGCGTGCCGATGTTGACCAGCTTGATGATCTCGCCCAGCGGCACCAGTGCCGCCAGGATGGAGATCAAGATGCCGAAGGCGAGGGTCAGGCGGGCCGGTGTGCCGAAGCGCGGGTGGATGACCGCGAAGCTCTTGGGGAGCAGGCCGTCGCGGCACATCGCGAAGAAGATGCGGGTCTGGCCGTAGAGGATCACCAGCACCACGCTGGTGATCGCGATCAGCGCGCCCAGCGACAGCACCGCTGACGCCCAGCTGAGGCCGGTCCCGGCCTCCAGTGCCGCCGACAGGGGCGCGTCGCTGTTCTTGGAGCTCGTCATCACCTTGATCGGGGCGACGCCGACGGCCGCGATGGCCACCAGGATGTAGAGGATCGTGGAGATCACCAGCGAGCCGACGATCGCGATCGGCAGGTCCTTGCCCGGGTTGTTGGACTCCTCGGACCCCGTCGCGACCGCGTCGAAGCCGATGTAGGCGAAGAAGATCAGGCCTCCCGCGGTGGTGATGCCCGAGACACCGTCCGGGGCGAAGTTCTTGAAGTTGTTGATGTCGAAGGACGTCAGCGCGGCGACGATGAAGAAGATCAGGATGACGATCTTGATGCCGACCATGATCAGGTTGGCGTTGGCGCTCTCCCGGGTCCCGCGGATCAGCAGCATCGTGATGGCCATCACGATGAAGACTGCCGGAAGGTTGAACACGCCGCCGTCCGACGGGGAGGTGGAGATCGCGTCCGGGATGCGCCAGTTGAACGCCGAGTCGAGGAAGGCGTTCACGTTGCCTCCCCACCCGACCGCGACGGCGGCCACGGAGACGCCGTACTCCAGGATCAGGTCCCAGCCGATGATGAACGCGACCAGCTCGCCCATCGTGGCGTAGGAGTAGGTGTAGGCACTGCCCGCGACCGGCACGGCCGCCGCGAGCTCGGCATAGGACAGCGCGGAGAAGAGACAGGTGACCGCCGCGAGCACGAAGGCCAGAATCACGGCCGGGCCCGCCGCGAGCGCCCCTTGCCCGATCACCACGAAGATGCCGGTGCCGATGATGGCTCCGACACCCATGGCGGTCAGTCCGGCGGGTCCGATGGTGCGCTCGAGACCCTGCTCGCCCTCGGTGTCGGAGATCAGGTCGGACGCGTCGCGGGTGGACCAGAGTCCGGGTGGCAGGGCCATGAGGCTCCTCCTTGTTCGCTGCTGCGTATGTGGGAGGAATGTCCTCTCGCGCAGCATCATGCCCCCAGTGGGCTGTCGAGGGCCAGAACCCAGGTGTTAATTCGGCGAGTCGCCGCCCTTCACCCGAACAGGGTGGCGCCGTTCGTCCAGCACACCCTGCGCAGCCAGTCGTCACCGAGACCGAGGCGCTCGAGCGCCTCGAGCTGGTGGGCGTACACGTAGGGGATGTTCGGGAAGTCCGAGCCGAGCAGCACCTTGTCGCCGAGGTCCCGCAGCCGTGGCAGCTGATCCCGCGGAAAGGCCGCCAGCTCCTCGAAGAAGTCCGTGAACGCCATCGTGGTGTCCAGGTGGACGTTGGCGTGGTCCTCGGCGATCGAGATGAACTCCGCATAGTCGGGAGCACCGAGGTGCGCCAGGACCGCGGTCAGGGTCGGGTGCCGGTGCATCAGTGCGCTCATCGGCGCCGGCCCGGTGTGCTCGTTGGGGACCGGTCCCGACCCGGCATGGATCACGACCGGGATGCCCGCCTCGGCGATCGTCGCCCACGCGTCGTCAAGACGGGGGTCGAGCAGGTCGAAGTCACCCACCTGCACATGCACCTTGAACACCTCGGTGCCGGCGGCCACCAGCTCCGCGACGTACGCCGTGACGCCGTCCTCGGGGTAGAACGTCGCGGACCGCAGGCACTCGGGCACCTCGTCGGCGAGGTCGGCGGCCCAGCCGTTGAGGTAGGCGGCGATCCCGGGTCGGTGGGCGTAGGGCAGCGCCGAGAAGCGGCGTACGCCGAGAGCGCGCAGCTGCTCGACACGCTCGTCGTCGTCACCGCGGTAGACCAGCGGCCACGCACGACCGATCAACGGGCCGGCCGCGTCGAACTGCTCGCGGACCCTGCGCATCACCGGCGGAGGCAGGAAGTGCACGTGGGCGTCGAACAGCCCGGGGATGCCGAGGCGCTGCCACCAAGCGGGGACGTCGGCGTCCGCCAGGCTCACTCGACACCCTTGAGGCGCCGACCCATCGCCTGCTGAGCCTCGCGGTTGGCCTGTCGCTCCGCGAGCGCGTGCCGCTTGTCGTAGGACTTCTTGCCCTTGGCCAGGGCGATCTCCACCTTGGCGCGGCCGTCCTTGAAGTAGAGGGACAGCGGGACGATCGTCAGCCCGCGCTCGTTGACCCGGCTCTCGATCTTGTCGATCTCGTGCCGGTTGAGGAGCATCTTGCGCACCCTGCGGGGCTCGTGGTTGGTCCAGGTGCCCTGGGTGTAGACGGGGATGTGCACGCCATGCAGGTAGGCCTCGCCGTGGTGCACCTCGGCGAACCCGTCGATCAGCGACGCGCGACCGGCGCGCAGCGACTTCACCTCGGTGCCCTGCAGGACGAGGCCCGCTTCGTAGGTGTCCTCGATGAGGTAGTCGTGGCGCGCCTTCTTGTTCTGCGCGACGACCTTGCGCTGCTCCTGGCTGGCCATGACCTGATTCTCTCAGGAGGGCTCAACCCGGTTCGTCGGTGCGGCCGCGACCGCTGTTCAGAACCAGCTCATCGGGTTCACCGCGACCCCGTCCTGCATCACCGTGAAGTGCAGGTGGCAGCCGGTGGACCAGCCGGTCGTGCCCACATAGCCGACGACCTGCCCGCGCTGGACGTGCTGGCCGGGGGCGACGACGGCGGGCGCGTTCATGTGGTTGCTGATCGTCGCCAGGCCGACGCCGTGGTGGAAGCCGTGGTCGATGATCACCCGGTTGCCCCACGCGGTCTGGAAGTATCGCTCGACCACCCGGCCGGATGCGGCCGCGCGGATCGGGGTGCCGCAGGAAACCCCGAAGTCGACGCCGTCGTGCAGCGCGCGGTAGCCATAAATCGGGTGGATGCGCC
>JBDTXF010000049.1:0-10838 GCA_040006355.1 Nocardioidaceae bacterium
GGCCAGTGCGAAGGGGTTCCGGGTCCTGGAGTCGCGGCCCGCGTCAACCGGAGTTGACGGAACACACGTGTCAACGTAAGTTGACGCCCATGTCCGGTCCCACCGACCTCGCCACCTCGGCCTCCGACGCGGACCCGCGCACGGGACTCCGGGCGGTGCGTGCCCTGCGCCGGCTGGTGGAGCACCTGGAGCAGACCCAGGTGCGCCGGGCGCGTGAGCTGGGCTGGTCGTGGCAGGACATCGCCGAGGTGCTCGGCGTGAGCAGGCAGGCCGTGCACAAGAAGCACGGCCGCCACTGATCCGAGGGAGGACCCATGTTCGAGAGGTTCACCAGGCCCGCTCGCTCGGCGGTGGAGCGAGCGACGCTGTTCGCCACGAACGCCTCCGCGGGGGAGACCAGGCCCGAGCACCTGTTCGCGGCGCTGCTCGCCGACGAGGGGTGCGTCGCGGTGCGGGTGCTCGCGGACGCGGGCGCTCCGCTGGGGCGGCTGCGGACCGAGCTCGACCGGCTGCGGAGGCAGTACGTCGACGGGCTCGACGCCGACGATGCCGACGCGCTGCGCGAGATCGGCATCGACCTCGACGAGGTGGTCCGCCGCATCGAGGCCCATCTCGGGGGAGCGCTGCCCGCCACCGGGAGGCCGCGGCTCTCGCGGTCGTCGAAGCAGGTCCTCCAGCTCGCCCTGCGAGAGACGGTCGCCCTGCACCACGGCCACATCGGCACCGAGCACCTGCTGCTCGGGCTGGTGCGGTCGGGCGACCGGGTGGTGCTGGACACCCTGACCGCCTGTGAGGTCGACCCAGGGAGCCTGCGGGACCACGTGGCGCGGGCCGGCCGCCGGGCCGGCTGAGACCTTCCGCTCAGTCCGGCGCGGGTGGCTGCTCGCGCAGGTGCCGGCTTTCGTGGGCGACCTCCTCGAGGACCTCGAGCGCCGCAGCGAGGACCGGGTGCCCCCGGCGGCCGCGGCGGACCCCGGTGAGGATGTGCCGGGCGGGCCGGGGGTCTCCCCGCAGCGGCACCCGCACCACGGCGTACCCGGCCGGCAGGCGCGCGAGGCGCGGCACCAGCGCGACGCCGAGCCCGGCCCCGACCAGCGCAGCGCCGGTGTCCCACTCCGCTGCCTCGTGGGCCATCGCCGGGGTGAACCCCGCCTCCGCGCAGGCGGTGAGCACCAGCCGGTGGTGCGGACGCCCGGGCCGGTCCATCAGCCACGGCTCGTCGGCGGCCTCGCGCAGCTGCACCGACGACCGGCCGGCGAGCCGGTGGCCGGCCGGGACGAGCAGGTCGAGCGGGTCGTCGAGGAGCGGTCGCTGGTCGAACCGAGGGTCGAGGGACGGCGGCAGCGACACCGTCGCGACCAGCACCGCGAGGTCGACCTCGTCGGCCAGCAGCAGCTCGAAGCACTCCTCGGGATCGGCCTCGACGATGCGGACGGTCACGCCCGGGAGGGTCGAGGCGATGTGGGTCGCCACCCGGGGGAGCAGGGCGGCCGCCGCGGTCGAGAAGCCGGCCATCCGCAGTGCGCCCGTGCGCTCCTCGGTGCTGGCCGCGACGGCCGAGCGGATCTCCTCCCACTGGGCGAACAGCCCGTCTGTCCGGGCCAGCAGGGTGCGCGCCGCGGGGGTGAGCCGGACGCCGCGACCCTGGGCCACCAGCAGCGTGACGCCGAGGTCCTGGGCGAGCGTGCGGAGCTGGTGGGAGACCGCCGACGGCGTGTAGTGGAGTGCCTCGGCGGTGGCCGTCACCGTGCCGTGCGCGGCGAGCAGCCGCAGCACGTGCAGCCGGTGATCGATCATGCGGCTATCTTGCACGATTCTCCACAACTACGTTTGCTTTTGTTGCACGGTGATCCCCGCGAGACTGTCCTGGTGCGCACGTTCGACCCGCTTCTCGAGCCCTTCGACCTTCGTCACCTCCGGCTGCGCAACCGCATCGTGAGCACCTCCCACGAGCCGGCGTACGCCGAGGACGGACTGCCCAAGGACCGCTACCGGCTCTACCACCGCGAGAAGGCCCGCGGCGGCGTCGCGCTGACCATGATCGGCGGCTCGGCGGTGGTCTCCCGCGACAGCCCACCGTCGTTCGGCAACCTGCTGCTCTACCGCGACGACATCGTGCCGTGGCTGCGCCGGCTGGCCGACGACGTGCACGAGGCCGGGGCCGCGGTGATGTGCCAGGTCACCCACCTGGGGCGGCGCACCAGCAACTACGCCGGCGACTGGCTGCCGCTGCTCTACCCGTCGGCGCAGAAGGAGCCCGCGCACCGGTCCTTCCCGAAGGTCGCCGAGTCGTGGGACCTGGACCGGGTCGTCGACGACTTCGTCTCGGCCGCCCTGCGCTGCCAGGCGGCCGGCCTCGACGGCATCGAGATGCAGCACTACGGGCACCTGCTCGACGCGTTCCTGTCCCCGGCCACCAACGACCGCACGGACCCGCTGGGCGGCAGCCTGCAGCGCCGGATGGTTTTCCCGCGGCGGGTCTTCCAGGCAGTGCGCGCCGCGGTCGGCCCCGACTTCGTGGTCGGCATCCGGATGTCGATGGACGAGGACCTCGAGGGCGGGCTCGGCCGGACGGAGGCGATCGAGGCGATGCGGCACTACGTCGGCGACGGCATCGACTTCCTGTCCCTGATCAAGGGCACCATCGAGAGCGACGCCCACCTGGCCAAGGTGATCCCGGGCATGGGCACCCCAGCGTCGCCGTTCCTGGACTTCGCGGGCGGCGTACGCCGTGAGCTCGGCGTCCCGGTGATGCACGCGGCCCGGATCTCCGACGTGGCCACCGCCCGGCACGCGATCCGCGACGGGCTGCTCGACCTGGTCGGGATGACCCGTCCGCAGCTGGCCGACCCGCACCTGGTCCGCAAGCTCGAGCGCGGCGACGAGGACCGGATCCGGCCCTGCGTCGGCGCGAACTACTGCCTGGACGCGATCTACGACTCCGGCGACGCCAAGTGCATCCACAACCCGGCCACCGGACGCGAGCAGACGCTGGTCCACACCATCACCCCGCGCTCGGCACCCCCGAGGAAGGCGGTCGTGGTCGGTGCCGGTCCGGCCGGTCTCGAGGCCGCCCGGGTGCTCGGCGAGCTGGGCCACCGGGTCGTCGTGGTCGACGGCGCGCACGCGCCCGGCGGTCAGCTGCTGCTCGCCGCCGCCTCGCCCCGCCGCCGTGACCTGGTCGGCATCGTGGACTGGCGGGTCTCGGAGGCCAAGCACGCCGGCGTCGAGCTCCGCTACGGCGTCTTCGCCGAGCCGGCCGACGTGCTCGCCGAGCAGCCGGACCTGGTCGTGGTCGCGACGGGCGGACGCCCGAACCGCTCCTTCCTGGCCGAGGGCGCCGACCTCGTCCTGGACACCTGGGACGTGATGGACGGGTCCGCCCGCCCTCGGGGCAGCGTCCTGGTCTACGACGACAACGGTGCGGAGCCCGCGCACGACGCCGCGGAGATGCTCGCGCGCGGCGGTGCGAGAGTCGAGGTGGTCACCCCCGAGCGGATGCTGGCGCCGGGCGTCGGCAGCATGAACTCACCGGCGTACCTCCGGGCCTACGCCGAGCACGGCGTCGTGGTGACCGTGGCCTACCAGCTCCGCGCCGTACGCCGCAGCGAGGACGGCCGGCTGGTCGCCCTGCTGTGGAGCGAGTACGCCGAGCACGAGGTGCAGCGCGTCGTGGACGCCGTCGTCGTCGAGCAGGGCACGGTGCCCAACGACGGGCTCTACCTCGACCTGGTGGCGGGGTCCAGCAACCTCGGCGCCGTCGATCAGCCCGCCCTGCTCGCCGGGCGACCGCAGACCCTGGTGGCGAACCCCGCCGGCACCTACCAGCTGTTCCGCATCGGCGACGCGGTGGCCAGCCGCAACGTGCACGCCGCGATCTACGACGCCCTCCGCCTGTGCATCGCCACCTGACCACCGTCCGCACCGCCGACCCGGAGACCCGATGACTGCCTTCGCCCCACCCTCCACCACCACCCGGGGGCTCGCCGACCTGATCGCCGCGCGGGTGCCGATGCGCCCGCTGGCGGCACCCTTCTACACCGACCGGGAGGTCTTCGACGCCGACCTGTCGGCGATCTTCGGCCGGTCCTGGATCTTCGTGGGCAACGAGGCGGAGATCCCCGAGCCGGGCGACTACCGGACCGTCGAGATCGGTGCCTGGTCGGTGATCCTGGTGCGTGACGACGACGAGGAGGTGCGGGCGTGGCACAACGTCTGCCGGCACCGCGGTGCCCGGATCCTGAACGACGCGGGCGGCTCGGTGGGCAACATCGTGTGCGGCTACCACCAGTGGACCTACGGCGTGGACGGCACCCTGCTGCACGCCGGGCAGCAGCCGGCGACCTTCGACCGGAGCTGCTTCGGCCTCAAGCCGGTGCACGTGCGCAGCGTCGCGGGTCTGGTCTACCTCTGCCTGGCCGACGAGCCGCCGGCCGACTTCGAGGACGTCGCGGCCCGGATCGAGCCCTACCTGCTGCCGCACCAGCTCCGCCGGACCAAGGTCGCCGCGCAGATCGACCTGGTCGAGGAGGGCAACTGGAAGCTGGTGATCGAGAACAACCGGGAGTGCTACCACTGCGATGGCCATCCCGAGCTCGCCTGCTCACTGTTCCCGACCTACGGCTACGAGGAGGCCGACCTGCCGCCCCGCCTGCGTCCGGCGTTCGACCGCTACCTCGAGGCCGACGACGACCTGCGGTCGGCGTGTGAGGAGCGAGGGCTGCCCCACCGGCAGATCCAGGAGCTCTCCGGCCGGGTGACCGCCTTCCGCATCCAGCGCGAGCCTCTCGACGGTGCCGGCGAGTCCTTCACCCCGGACGGCACTGCGATCTCCACCAAGCTGCTCGGCGACCTGGACACCCCACGGCTGGGACGGCTCTCGATGCACCACCAGCCCAACGCGTGGTTCCACTTCCTCGCCGACCACGCGGTGACGTTCGCGGTGCTGCCCCTGGCGCCCGACCGGACGCTGGTGCGCACCACCTGGCTGGTGCACGAGGACGCGGTCGAGGGCGAGGACTACGACGTCGACGTGCTCACCGAGGTGTGGAGGCAGACGAACCTCCAGGACGGCTCCTTCGTGGCCCGCGCGCAGGCGGGGGTGAGCAGCCCGGCCTACGAGCCCGGCCCCTACTCGGCGAGCGAGCAGCAGGTCGACGAGTTCTGCAGCTGGTACGTCGACCGGCTGCGTGAGCAGGTGGACCTGTGACCGAGCTGCTGTCCGCACCGGCCGGTCCGCTCGTCGGGGACGACATCGACCAGGAGCTGGTCTGCACCGACGTCGTCGCGGTCACCCACGACGTGGCGACCTTCGTGCTCGGGTCGCCGGACGGCAGGCTGTTCGGCTTCCGGCCGGGCCAGCACCTCACCCTCACCGTCGACGCGACAGGGGTGCCGCTCGAGCGCTGCTACACGATCTCCTCGGCGCCGACCCGGCCGGGAGGCCTGGCCGTCACGGTCAAGCGGGTGCCCGGTGGCCCGGTGTCGAACTGGCTGCACGACCACCTCGTGGTCGGCGGCCGGGTCCGTGCCACCGGCCCGCTGGGGGTGTTCACGATGGACGCGCACCCGGCACCACGGCACCTGTTCCTGTCCGCGGGCAGTGGCATCACCCCACTGATGTCGATGGCCCGGACCCTGCACGACCTTCCCGACCCGCACGACGTGGTGTTCGTGCACAGCGCCCGGACGCCGACGGACATCGTCTTCCGCGACGAGCTCGCGGCGATGGCGGCCGCCGGCACCGGGATCAGGGTGAGCACGGTCTGCGAGTCCGACGCGGGTGACCGGACCTGGGAGGGCGAGCGGGGTCGGCTGACGCTGCCGATGCTGCTGCGCATCGCGCCGGACCTGCTGGACCGGGAGGTCTTCGTCTGCGGACCGGCCGCCTACCGCGAGTCGGTCCAGAGGCTGCTCGCCGAGGCCGGCGTCGACCCGGCGCGCTGCCACCAGGAGAGCTTCGTCCTCGGGGCCGCCCCGACGGCGGTCCCGACAGCCGCCTCGGCCGGTCCCGCCGCTCGCACGTCGTTCGCTGTGGAGCTGCGGCGAAGCGGTCGGGTGGTGACCTGCGAGGCGGGCACCAGCGTGCTCGAGGCCGCAGCCCGGGCCGGGGTGACGCTGCCGTCGTCCTGCGGCGAGGGCGTCTGCGGGACCTGCCGGACCACGCGGCTGGAGGGCACCGTCGACATGCAGCACGGCGGCGGCATCCGCCCGCGCGAGGTCGCCCGGCGTCAGGTCCTGCTCTGCTGCTCGACGCCGCTCGAGGACCTGGTCGTCGATGCCTGAGGTCGTGGTCGTCGGGGCCGGGGTGATCGGCTCCTCGATCGCCCTCGAGCTGGCCCGGGCCGGCCACGACGTGCTGGTCCTGGAGCGGGCCGGGGGAGCCGGCCACGGGTCGACGAGCGCGTCGAGCGCGATCGTCCGGTTCACCTACTCCACCTACGACGGTGTGGCGCTGGCCTGGGAGTCGAAGTCCTGCTGGGAGTCCTGGGCGGAGCACCTGGGGCATCACGACGGCGAGGGTCTCGCGGCCTTCCGGCGCACGGGCATGCTGACACTCGACGTACCCGTGGTGCCGCGGAGCCGCGTGGTCCGCCTGCTCGAGCAGGTCGGGGTGCCGGTCGAGGAGCTTAGCGCCGACCAGCTGCGAGAGCGGTTCCCGCTGCTGGACGTCGGGCGCTACTGGCCCCACAAGCCGGTCACCGACGACGCCTTCTGGGTCGAGAGCACCGAGGTGCTCGGCGGCTTCCTCACCCCGGACGCCGGGTTCGTCGACGACCCACGGCTGGCGGCCGCGAACCTCGCCTCGGCGGCCCTCGCGCACGGCGCGCAGCTCCGCCTCCGCTCGACGGTGGTGTCCGCCGAGCAGCGGCCGGACGGCTGGCGCCTCGGCCTGGCGGACGGCAGCCGCGTCGACGCCGACGTGGTGGTGAACGCCGCCGGTCCCTGGTCGTCGGCGTTCAACCGGCTGGCCGGGGTGGGCTCGGAGTTCACCATCGGGGTGCGCCCGCTGCGCCAGGAGGTGCACGAGGTGCCCGCACCCGTGGGCTGGGGCGACGCGTCCGGTGCGCTCGGACCCGCGGTCGGCGACCTCGACCTGGGCACCTACCTCCGGCCCGGCCTGCACGGCACGATGCTGGTCGGCGGCACCGAGCCCGCGTGCGACCCTCTCGAGTGGCTCGAGGACCCCGATGACGCCGACCTGCGCGTCACCCGGGAGAGGTACGACGCGCAGGTGACCCGTGCGGCGCGGCGGCTCCCGTCCCTGCAGGTGCCGAACCGCCCTGTCGGCATCGCCGGGGTCTACGACGCGGCCGACGACTGGACCCCGGTCTACGACCGCACCGACGCGCCCGGCTTCTTCGTCGCGATGGGCACCAGCGGCAACCAGTTCAAGAACGCCCCGGTGGTCGGACGGCTGATGGCGACCCTCGTCGGTGCGGTGCAGGCGGGCCACGACCACGACGCGGACCCGGTCCGCTACGTCGGCGAGCACACCGGTGTGGTGATCGGCCTGGGCACCTTCTCCCGCAAGCGGGCGCGCAACCCGCTGAGCTCCGGGACGGTGATGGGCTGACCAGTGGCGGATGGTTCGATGGGCGGATGAGCGACTACCAGCCCGCCGACGACCGCTACGACACGATGGACTACCGCCGCTGCGGCAGGAGCGGTCTCACGCTGCCGGCCCTCTCCTTGGGGCTGTGGCAGAACTTCGGGACCGACCGCCCGGAGCAGACCCAGCGGGCGATCCTGCGGCGCGCCTTCGACCGGGGCGTCACGCACTTCGACCTGGCCAACAACTACGGCCCGCCCTACGGTCGCGCCGAGGAGAACTTCGGGACCTACCTCCGCGACGACTTCGCCGGGCTCCGCGACGAGCTGGTCATCTCGACCAAGGCCGGCTACGACATGTGGCCGGGCCCCTACGGCCAGGGCGGCGGCTCCCGCAAGTACGTCTTGTCCTCGCTGGACCAGTCGCTGTCCCGGCTGGGCCTGGACTACGTCGACATCTTCTACAGCCACCGCTTCGACGCCGAGACGCCGGTCGAGGAGACGATGACGGCCCTCGACCACGCCGTCCGCTCCGGCCGGGCGCTCTACGCCGGCATCTCCTCCTACTCCCCCGGGCGCACCCGCGAGGCGGCCACGATCGCCCGCGACCTCGGCACCCCGCTGCTGATCCACCAGCCGTCGTACTCCCTGCTCAACCGGTGGATCGAGAAGGGCCTGCTCGACGAGGTCGAGAAGCAGGGGATGGGCTGCATCGCCTTCTCCCCGCTGGCCCAGGGGCTGCTCACCGACCGCTACCTCGACGGCGTGCCGGAGGACTCCCGGGCCGCCCGCGGCGAGACCACGCTGCCCGCGGACCACCTGAGCGAGGCGACCCTCGGCCACGTCCGTCGGCTCAACGAGATCGCGGTCGGGCGCGGCCAGAGTCTGGCGCAGCTGGCGCTGCAGTGGGCCCTGCGCGATCCCCGCCTGACCTCGCTGGTCGTCGGCGCCTCGTCCGTCGAGCAGCTCGACGCCAACCTGGACGCGCTGGACGGCCCGCCGCTGACCGCCGCGGAGCTCTCGCTCATCGACCGCGACGCGGTGGAGTCGGGCATCAACCTCTGGGAAGGGGTGACGGAGGAGTGACTCAGGGGCATGATCGGCTCATGACCCAGCCTGCGACCAAGCTCGTGTACGACTTCTCCGAGGGCAGCAAGGACCAGAAGGACCTGCTGGGAGGCAAGGGTGCGAACCTCGCCGAGATGACCAACCTCGGGCTCCCGGTGCCACCGGGTTTCACGATCAGCACCGAGGCCTGCAAGGCCTACCTCGCCGACGGCCACCAGCCGGACGGGCTGGACGCCGAGGTCACCGAGCACCTCGAGAGCCTCGAGAAGGAGGTCGGCCGCACGCTCGGGCAGCCCGACGGCCCGCTGCTCGTGTCGGTGCGGTCGGGCGCCAAGTTCTCGATGCCGGGGATGATGGACACGGTCTTGAACGTCGGGCTCAACGACGAGTCGGTGCACGGGCTCGCGGCGCTCGCCGACGGGGACGAGCGGTTCGCCTACGACTCCTACCGCCGGCTGCTGCAGATGTTCGGCACCACGGTGCTCGGCATCGACGGCGCGGCGTTCTCCGACGCGCTCGACCAGCTCAAGGAGAGCCGGGGCACCACGCAGGACCTCGACCTCGAGCTGGACGACCTGACCGGGCTCGTCGCGACCTACAAGGAGCTGATCGCCGAGCACACCGGTGCGGAGTTCCCGCAGGACCCGCGCGAGCAGATGGACCTCGCCGTGCGCGCCGTCTTCGAGTCCTGGAACACCGAGCGGGCGGCGCTCTACCGGCGCCAGGAGCGGATCCCCGGCGACCTCGGCACCGCGGTGAACATCTGCTCGATGGTGTTCGGCAACGGCGGCATGGACTCCGGCACCGGGGTGGCCTTCACCCGTGACCCGGCGTCCGGGGCCCAGGGCGTCTACGGCGACTACCTGCAGAACGCCCAGGGCGAGGACGTGGTCGCCGGCATCCGCAACACCGTGCCTCTGGCCGACCTCGAGCAGCTCGACAAGTCGTCGTACGACGAGCTGATGGGCATCATGTCCACGCTCGAGAGCCACTACAAGGACCTCTGCGACATCGAGTTCACCGTCGAGCACGGCAAGCTGTGGATGCTCCAGACCCGGGTCGGCAAGCGCACCGCGGGCGCGGCGTTCCGGATCGCCTGCCAGCTCGTCGACCAGGACCTGATCGACATGGACGAGGCCGTCCAGCGGGTCACTGGCGCCCAGCTCGCCCAGCTGATGTTCCCGCGCTTCGACGAGGACGCGGACCGGGAGCTGATCGGCACGGGGATGAACGCCTCGCCGGGTGCCGCGGTGGGCAGGGTGGTCTTCGACTCCGACACCGCGGTGGAGTGGGCCGAGCGCGGTGAGGAGGTGATCCTGGTCCGTCGGGAGACCACCCCGGACGACCTGCGCGGGATGGTCGCGGCGCGCGGCATCCTGACCAGCCGGGGCGGCAAGACCTCCCACGCGGCCGTGGTGGCCCGCGGCATGGGCCGCACCTGCGTCTGCGGTGCCGACTCGCTGCGCATCGACGCCAAGGCCAAGAAGCTGACCACCAAGAGCGGTGCCGAGGTGGCCGAGGGGGACTCCATCTCCATCGACGGCACGACCGGTGAGGTGTTCGCGGGCGAGGTGCCGGTCGTCGACTCGCTGGTGATGCGCTACTTCGAGGGCGACCAGGACGCCACCGGCGACGAGCTGGTCGCCGCGGTCGCCCGGATCATGGAGCACGCCGACGACGCCCGGCGGCTGGGCGTGCGGGCCAACGCCGACACCCCCGACGACGCCCTGCGGTCCCGCCGCTTCGGTGCCTCGGGCATCGGGCTGTGCCGCACCGAGCACATGTTCCTCGGCGAGCGGAAGCTGCTGGTCGAGAACCTCATCCTCGCCGAGAGCACCGAGGAGCAGGAGAAGGCGCTCGCCGAGCTGCTCCCCCTGCAGCGTGACGACTTCGGCGGGATCCTGGAGGCGATGGACGGGCTGCCGGTCACCATCCGGCTGATCGACCCGCCGCTGCACGAGTTCCTGCCCGACTACACCGACCTGTCCGTCGAGGTGGCGCTCGGCGAGGAGCGCGGGGAGGTGGACGCCAAGAAGCACGCCCTGCTCGAGGCGGTCAAGCGGCTGCACGAGGAGAACCCGATGCTCGGGCTGCGCGGCGTCCGCCTGGGCATCGTGATCCCCGGGCTCTTCGCGATGCAGGCGCGGGCGATCCTGGAGGCCGCGGCGCTGCGGATCAAGGCCGGCGGCGACCCGCACCCGGAGATCATGATCCCGCTG